>NZ_MVPX01000406.1:0-908 GCF_002043085.1 Gordonia sp. i37
ACGGGCGGTGTCGTACTCGGCGCCGGTGTCGGCGACAACGCCGCCGCGGCACTGGGTTTGCAGGCGGGTACCGGTGACGCGATCGTGTCGTTGGGAACTTCGGGTGTCGTCAGCGCTGTCGGCGAGGTCCCGCCGTGCGATGCGTCAGGTATCGTCGCCGGATTCGCCGATGCGACCGGACGGCACCTTCCGCTGGTGTGCACACTCAATGGCGCACCGGTATTGGCGGCGACTGCGCAGATGCTCGACGTCGATCTGGCGAGGTTCGCCGACCTCGCGCTGTCGGCTCCCGCAGGCGCGGACGGCCTGACGATGGTGCCCTACCTCGGTGGTGAACGCTCCCCCAATCTGCCTGCGGCGACGGGAACGCTGGCCGGGATCACCCCCGCCAACTTCTCCGCCGCCCACGTCGCACGTGCCGCCGTCGAAGGCCTGCTCTGTTCGCTCGTATACTGCCGCAACCGGATCGAGGATCAGGGCATCGACGTGCAGCGGTTCCTGTTCATCGGCGGGGGCACCAAGTCGTCGGCGGTACGCGCGATCGCTCCCGCCTTGTTCGACGGCACGGTTGTGCTGCCCGCCGACGGTGAATACGTGGCACTCGGCGCCGCTCGCCAGGCCGCGTGGGCACTGATCGGCGAGCTCCCGGAGTGGCGCGTCGAGTCCGAAACGATCACGACTACACCAACTCCAGAAGTATTCGCGCAGTACGCCGCCGCAGCGAAGTGGTACTCGGCGGCTGTCGGCGGGTAACACCCGAGGCTTGCTGTTCGAGGCGTGTTGCGTCCACCCACCGGTACGGCGGGTCTCGAGACTCCCCTTGATCGGTGGTCGAGGTGCCGAGGAGCGTTAGCGACGAGCCTCGAGACCTGTTGCACCGCTGCTGGTTTCCGGCCATTCACGGAAGC
>NZ_MVPX01000407.1:0-24180 GCF_002043085.1 Gordonia sp. i37
CCCCCCCCCCCGCCATTGGGTTGGTGTGGAAAGGGTTTGGTGTGGAAAGCGTTTGGTGCGGGAAGGCACCGACCGATACGGGCCGGTGCGTCACTGCGCGCGAGTCGGCCTCACACGGTGGCGGACTGCTCGATGCGCAGGGTGTCCTTGACGAAATCCGTTGCGGGGTCGTCGGTCCAGTGCGTGATGGTTCGACGCTGCAACATCGCGCGGAACTGTGTGGTGGTGTTCTCGAGCACCACACCGGTACCCCAGTTGAGGATGACGCCGTACTGGCGTACACAATCCATCTCGTTGATCAGGCCCGCCCGATACTCGTCGGCGACCTCTTTCGGGTCCCGGCGCATCCACTCGTGCCGATGCGATCGGATGTAGGACCGCGCGAGGTCAGTCGCCGCCTCGTCGATCTCGTACTCGAAGACCTCGGGATCGATCTCGCGGATCACCACGCCGTAGTCCTTCTCCGCGCGGCCGATACTGACGTAACCATCGATGACGTCCTCGAGGACCGCGGCGGGATCACGCTGCAGGGCATCGCCGAGACCGCCTCCGCCGGCCGAGGGACGGGTGAACTCGTCGCCCGACTTGATTGGCAGGGCCGCGAAGATCGAACCGAGATACTGCTCGTCCGGCGTGCCCTTGTTGAGCCAGACACCATGCGGAATCGACGGCAACCCGCCCCACAGCCCCCAGGTCACCGAGCGTTCCCGGTCACAGCAGTACGACATGACGGTGTTGTCGCTCGCCCACAGTCGACCGCCCTTCTCCGCTCCGAGGCCGCCACGGAACTTCCCGGGGCCACCCGAATCCGGAACGAGCTCATGGCAGGACGTGAGAACCGGGGCCAAGCGTTCCTGACCTTCGAAAGGCTGTGTGCCGTACTGCACTCCGAAGACGGCGGCCGATCCGTTGTAGCCGTCGGCGCCGTTGCGGGCACCCCAGCCGCCCATCATCCAGTCGTACCACATGAAATTCGGACTTCCGTCCTCCCTGCTGTCGCGGCCTCCCACGAGCAGATACTCGAGATTGAAAGTGCACGCCATCGCACGCTCCGGTTGAATATCCGACCAGATCTCGAAGACCGAACTCATGATCTTCTCGAAGGGACCCGAGCAGAATCCCGCACAGGGAGAAGGCCAATCGGCGTTGACGACCGAGCCCGCCGGACCGAGATCAGCGGTCACCACCCGATAGAAGCCGGAATTCAGTGGAATATCCGGGAATTGCATCTTCGTACCGGCCACGATGCCGGCGAACGACCCACCGAAACCCGCATTGAGCATCGAGGAGATGGAGGCATGTGACCCGCTGAGGTCGTAGTGCACGCGGTCACCCTCGATGGTCATCTTCATCGTCACCGGGATGAGCCCCTCACCGCGCGCCGGGTCCTGGTCGATGTAATCCTCGGTATACCAGACACCGTCGGGCAGGGCGGCGATCTTGGCGCGGGTCAGGTCTTCGACGTAATCCTGGACCTCGGCCATCGCCGTCTTGATCGTTTCGACACCGTACTTGTCGCACAGTCGTTGGATCTCGCGCTCGGCGACCCGTGTCGCCTCCGCCTGGGCTTGCATGTCGCCGATGATGTCGCGCGGGTTGCGGGTGTTCTTCGCGATGAGATAGGCGACGTCGGTGAGGAATTCGTCCTTGCTCCACAGGCGCGTCGGCGGAATCCGCAGACCCTCGCCCATGTGATCGAGTGCCTTGACGTTGAACGATCCCGGCGTTGCCCCACCCACGTCGGCCCAGTGCCCATTGGCCTGTGCATAGCCGAGCAGTTCGCCTTCGTAGTAGATGGGTCGGATGATGCGGGTGTCGTTGAAATGGCTGCCGCCCTCGTAGACGTCGTTGATGACGAAGACGTCACCGGGGTGGATGTCACCGTCGAACTGAAGGATGACCGCCTTGGCGGTGTAGTGCAACGTGCCGACGTGCGCGGCGATGTCGCCGGTGCCCTGCATGACCGTGTTTCCCTCGGTGTCGCAGATGGCCGAAGAGAAGTCGCGGGAATAGATGACGAATGAGTAGCAGGTCCGCAGGATCTGCTCGGCCATCTGGTCGACGGTGTTGATGAAAGCGTTCTTGAGGACCTCGAAGGTCACCGGATCGAGCGAGGTTGGCATGGGTTTTTCCTGTTCACTAGGGCGGCAATGTATTTCGGGAACAGATCAGGAGGCGAAGGTCAGGATGAGGTTTCCCCACTCGTCCACGGTCGCCGTCGTCTGTGGCGGAACTACCGTCGTCGAGTCGAGTTGGTCGATGATGCACGGACCTTGCAGTACTGCTCCCGCGGGCAGCTCGCCGCGGTCGTACACCGGCGTCTCGAGTCGGGTGGCCTCGTCGGGAAACAGGACCGAGCGCAGTTCGGTCGGCGTCGGGGCGAAGGTGGCCGGATCGATGAGCTCGGCGCGCGGAGCGTCGGTCCGCGGGGTCAATCCGATGGCGCGCACCGAGATCCGATAGATCTCCACCCCGCCGTCCTCGGCAGAGAAGTTGTGCTCCTTGAGATGGTTGGCGTGGAAGGTCGCGACCACGTCGTCGAGACTCGTCAGCGGCATGCTCACCGGCACCGCGATCGCGCGCCACTGACCCATATACCGCATGTCGAGGTAGTACTCGAAGACCATGTCCTCGGCTGCCACGTGCTCGGCCTCGAGTCGGGCCCGACCCTGTTCACGGAGGTCCTCGAACGAGCTGACGAGATGGTCGAGATCGGCTTCGCTCGCATCGGTGAGGTACATCGTGGTGATGTCGTGCTGGATGTCGACCAGCATGCACCCCATCGCCGAGGTGACACCGGGATGGGGCGGAATGATCACCGTTGGAATGCCGAGATCCTTTGCCAGATAAGCAACATGGAGTGGACCGGCACCACCGAAGCCGACCAGGGCGAAGTCCCGGGGGTCGTGTCCCTTGCGGATGGAGATGAGTCGAATCGCATCGGCCATGTTGGCGTTGGCGACCTTGATGATCGACTGCGCTGCGGCCTCGGTGTCGAGCCCCAACGGGGCGGCGATCGTGGCGACGGCGGCGTGCGCGAGCTCGTCGTCGAGCTCCTTGACCCCACCGGCGAGCTTCTTGCCGACGGTTCCGAGGATGAGATTGGCGTCGGTGTTCGTGGCGAGGTCACCACCACCGCCGTAGCACGCCGGCCCGGGTTCCGAACCCGCGGACTGCGGCCCGTTGCGCAGCGAGCCCGCATCGTCGAGCCAGGCGATCGAGCCCCCGCCGGCGCCGATGGTCAACACCTCGATGCTGGGAAAGCAGATGGGATAACCGAACTCGACGCTCCACATGTTGGTGGTACCGAGGACCCCGTTGTCGGTCAGGGACACATCGGTGGACGTTCCGCCCATGTCGAACCCGATCGAGTTCTCGTAGCCGCACATCCGGGCGATGTGCCGACTGGCGAGCGCTCCGGCCGCGATACCCGAAGCGGCAAGGCGCGCACCGTACTTCTCGGCCATCGCCGGTGTCATCACACCGCCGCCCGAATGAAGGAGCAGCACGTCGTTGTCGTAGCCGCTCTCGGCCAGGCGCGACTCAAGGGTCCGGGCATACGGACCGATGATCGGGACCAGGGCGGCATTGGCGACGGTCGTGGAGAACCTCTCGTACTCGAAGATCTCCGGGAGCACGTCGCTCGAGGTGGTGATGGCCACGCCCGGCAGCTCCTCTGCCAAGATCTCGGCCATCACCTCCTCATGCTCGGGATTGGTGAACGAGTTCACGAAACATACTGCCACCGTTTCGATTCCGCGGCGTCGCAGAACTCTGGCCACCTCGCAGGCCTCGTCCTGATCGATCGGCTCGAGGACCTTGCCGTCGTAGCCGATGCGCTCGGTGACGGTGAGCCGATTGCGTCGCGCGACGAAGGGCTTGGCCACCTCCTGGTACGGATCCCACGACTCGCGATCGCCGCGTCGGATTTCGGTTACGTCCCGGAACCCCTTGGTGGTGACGATCGCGATCTTGGGAAAGTTGCGTGTGATGAGCGCATTGGTCGCGATTGTCGTTCCGTGCGAGAAGAACTCGACGTCCCTCCAGTCGATTCCGGCCTGCTTCATCCCGGCGAGGACACCCTCGATCGGATTCGCCTGCGTCGGATACTTGGCGGTGACGATCCGGCCGTCGCCGCGCTGGACGAAGACGTCGGTGAACGTCCCGCCGATGTCGACGGCCGTGCGGATCGTGGGACTGCTGATGGCCTCGGTCATGGGTGCCTCCTGAACGGTGTCGCTGTCGCACACAGACAACAGCCCGAAGGCCCACGGCCACAATTGGTTCAACACCCAACTCGGATGACCGCGAGGCTGGAGAATACGACACGCCCGTCCCTCGGCACCTCGCTGATCTGCGCGAATCGTCCACCGACCCGCGTTACATCGAGATGACGACACGCCGGCGTAATCCGTCGTCACCCGACCGCAACATCGCAGGGCCGCCGATCCGCCCGCGCCGACACCCCGAGTCGGCATCGCGGTGGCATAGTGGGGTCAATCACGAAGCCGGTAAAGGGGTGCGACGTTGAAGATCGGGATGCTCTTCTCGCTGTCCGGTCCGGATGCCCAAACAGGCCAGTCCATCCTCGACGGGGCGCTGCTCGCCGTCAGCGAGGTCAACGACCGCGGCGGGGTCGGTGGACGACCGGTCGAGGCGGTGGTCGTCGACGACCGCTCAGAGGTCTCGGCGCTGACGCGTGGGGTCGGCGAACTGTGTGAGACGCATGCGGTCGATCTCGTCGTCGGCGGATACACCTCGGCGAGCCGGGTTGCCATGATCCCGCTGATCCACCAGTTCCGGTCGCTGTTGATGTACCCGACCTATTTCGAAGGCGAAGAGAACGATTCACGGGTGTACTACTGCGGAGCAGCACCCAACCAGTACATCGCCGACTACCTTCGCTGGATCGCCGGCCACCTCGGCCGGCGTGTCTACATCGTCGGGTCGGACTACATCTATCCGCGTATCCTCACCGAGGCGATCCGCCGTCTGGGCGCGCAGCTCGACATCGAGATCGTGGCAAGCAGGTTCGTTCCCCTGGGGGAGACCAGGTTCGGCGCGATCGTCGCCGACCTCTCCGAGCGGCAACCCGACGTCGTCCTTTGCAACCTGGTCGGCGTGCACTCGACGTCCAGCTTCTACCAGCAGTTTGCGGCGGCCGGACTCACGGCCGACCGCGTACCCATCGCCGCCACCGTCACCACCGAGATCGACCTGGCACACATGCCGACCTCGATCAGCGATGGTCACTACATGGTCGGTACCTACTTCTCGGCACTGGACTCACCGATCAATGCCGCCTACCGCGGAGGTCTGTCGGCCGTTCGCGGACAGCGGTGGGCCCATCCGGCGCAGGTCGGCGCCTACAACGCCGTCCACGCCGCATGCCTGGCCGCAGACCAGATCGATCTGACCGGTGCCGACTCACTGAACGCGGCCATGACCGGCGTGCGCTTCGACGGAAACCCGGAAGGGGCACCGTTCTATTTCCGCAGCGATCACTACAGCGTCCACCCGTCTTACCTGGTGCAGGCGCGCGACGGCGCGTACGTCATCCTCGAGGAATTCGGCACCCGCGTGCCGGAGCCCTGGTGGTCGGGCAGCTCACCCTCAGCCGCGATTCGGTGACTCCGGCTGCATCGACTCCCGTAGACACAGGGCCAGGTAGTAGTCGCTGCGGTCCCCGGTGGTGGCGAGTCCCCGACCGCTGAGGTTCTCGATCCTCGACAACCGATAGCGCAGGGTGTTGATGTGGATGCCCAATTCATTTGCAGTGGCACCGAAGTGGCCGTCGAGCGCCAGAAAGGTGCGCAGGGTCCCGAGGTACTGCGTACCGCGACGTGCGTCGTAGTCCTCGACCGGGACCAGCAGCGTTCGGATCAAGGTGTCGCGCGCGGTGGGGTCTCCGGCGAGTAGTGCCCCCGCGGTCGTCGGCGGTAACGGCAACCGATCCAGCGGGGCGTTGACCTTGCGCGCGGTTCGTTCCGCGAGCTGTCGCCCGCTGATGAATCCACGCACGAGATCGTCGGCGCTCTGCAGGACACACGAGCTGAACCCGACGTTCACGGTGAGTCCGTCCCGGGCGGCGAACAAGCGCGCCAACCCTGCCAGGCTGTCCTCGAATGCTTCCCCGGCATCGGCGGTGTCCGACGCTTCCCATTCGACCAGGGCATAGGCGCACGGGCCGTGAGCTCCTGCCACACATCGGGTTCCCGCATTCACCGCCACGTCGTGCAGCGCGTCGACGAGAAACGCCGGCGCGGAATCGTGCTCGTCGACCACCAGCACGATCGCCCGTACCCGTGCGCCGGTGGTGAACCCGAACGATCGGACCCAGGGGTCGAGTGTGGCCGACGGGGCGTTCGCCTGCGCCAATTCGCGGATCAGCGCCGCTTCTATCGAGGCCCGTGCCGATCGCCGTACCTGCAACGCGTGGCGCCACGCCGCCACCGCGCGGACCAGCGAGTCGACGGAACGTCGACTCAGCTTGCGGCGATGCGGATTCAGGATCACCACCGAGGTGCCCGGCGCCACCTCGATCCGCAACGACACACCCTGCAGGGCGGCACCGGAGAGCTTCGAGGGTTCACTGCCGAGGACGTCGATGACCCGTGCCGCCGGACGCATACCCGGGGTGCCCGGGATCAGGCAACCCGACAATGCCAGCCACACCTCGGTCCCGGTGTCCTCGGCATGACGGCCCAGCAGCTTCTGGATCTCCGACACGTCGGTGGCGTCCTGAACCGCGCGATCCGACGGTGCCGGCCCTACAGCTGAACGGATCTCGTCGACGGTTGTGGTTCGCGGAAGCACGAACACCGGCAGGGACGACCGCAGACAATCATGGACGAACTCGGGCGGTAGTCCGAGATCGTCGTTGTCGACGAGCACCGCCACCCCGCCACCGGATCGGATGCGCTGGGCAAGGGTTGCCGGGGTCACCACATCCGGCCACTGATGGCGCGCGACATACACCAGCGCACCACGGGCGACCTGCGGTTCGCCCCGTCTGGTCACCTCACTGATCCCGTGCACCTCGTGCTCGCGGCTTCGCTCCACCAATCCCGGCGTCAGGGTTATCAGACCGTGCCGCGCAAGGATGTCGTCGACGGTTGTCACCACATCTCCTCCGAGCGAACGAACCCTCAGTATCGCCGCGAAAGAGACATATCTCGACCCGAGCGCACCCGGTGACGGCACCGGAGGATTGTCGTGGTCGGACCATGTGTCGCGACTCGCCCGATTCCCCGACCCAGCCTTTTCCCAGATTTGTCGCCTAGCCTCGGGCACATGAGTGTCCTGGCAACGACGCCGCCCGGCGACGTGACGCCGCGCCGCGAGGTTCGTCGGCCGACGGGCCTCGGCGCGGCGGTGGTCACCACGATCCTCGCGCTGCTGCTTGCGGCGGCGGTCTACGGCATTGCGGTCCGCACATCATGGGGCCAGCTCGTCGACCAGTACGTCCTCGATGCGGCGCGGCGCGCTTCCGCTGTCGCCCATGTGCCGCACATCCTCACCGTGCAGGCGGTCACCGATCCGCGAATCTGGGTGATCGCGGCGATGCTTGCCGTCGGCGGGTCGGTGATCCCAGCGGTGACCGGACGTACACCAGTGGGCATCGCGCTCGTCAAAACCGCTGCGCTGCTGGTTTTTCCGGTGATCATCGTGGTGCTCACCCGTTACCTGCGCGATGGTGTGCTGGTCCGGCCGCGGTTGCATTCCTGGATCGCCGAGACCTCCAACTCGGCGCCGTCGGGTCATGCCGCCGCGGTCACCTCGTGCGTGGTGGTGTTGATCGCGGCGGCACCGAAGTGGCTGCGGCCCTTCGTCGTCGCCGTCGGTGCGACGTGGGCGTCGGTCATCGAGTTCGGTCTGGTCGCCGACGGCTGGCATCGGCCCAGCGATGTGGTGATCTCCGTGCTCATCGTCATCGGTCTCGGCGCGCTGCTGCCCGATCCGTGGGCGGACTCACCGACCCCCCGGGGTTCGTTCTTGATGCGCAGCCTGGCATTTCTCATCACCGTCATCGCCACACCGCTGATCGTCGGCACGTCTTACGGCGACCCGCGACAGATCGCGACGGCGGTCGGTATCGCGACGGTCATGGGTATCGCGCTGGGTGGATATCGCCCGTGCGCGTATCGCTCGCGGCTGGGCTGACCGCGGCTCGATTGTCTCCGTCCGGGCAGACCCTTCGCCCCAAAGATGCCATTGACTAATGTCACGGTTGATGCTGTCATGGACTCATGACCGTGGCTCCCCTCACATCCACCGTCGATTCGGGTCCCGACGAGGTCTCGGCCCGTCTCCTCGAATCCGCGGCGCGCCTGTCCCGCAACGCCATGACCGAGATCGATTGGGACGCCCCGATGGATCCGACGAAGTACGGTTGCAGTCCCGAATGGTCAACGCTCTACGGAACTCCGTACTGGGAGGAGATGACCGAGGAGCAGCGGATCAAGCTCACTCGGCACGAGTTCGCGTCGATCATGTGCATCGGGATCTGGTTCGAGATGATGCTGCAGGGCGTGGTCATCCGTGATCAGTACCTCGCCGACTATCACCGACCAGAATTCCAGTTCGCGCTCACCGAGATCGCCGACGAGTGCCGCCACTCGATCATGTTCGCCAAGGCCAGCGAGAAGATGGTCGGCACGTCTTATAAACCGCATCCGCGGCTCGGACGCTTCGGCAAATTCTTCATGGCCACGGTCAAGGACGAGGTGGCCTACGCGGGCATCCTCGTCGCCGAGGAGATCCTCGACGTGTTCCAGCGCGGCTGCATGCGTGATGAGCGAGTGCTGCCGTTCATCCGGACGGTCAACGAGATCCACGTCCTCGAGGAATCGCGGCACATGAAGTTCGCCCGCGAGGAGGTGCGGAAGTCGGTGCGCGACATCGGCTTCATCAAGCGACAGTGGAGCGCCTTCTACCTCGCCACCGCCGCCTCGTACATCTTCACCAGCCTCGTGCGCCCGCAGGCCTACATCGACGCCGGCCTCGACCACCACCGGGCCATCGGCGAGATGCGGCGCAACCATCACTTCCAGTCGATGGTGCGCACCGGGTGCGCGCACCTCATGGAGTTCCTCGACGACGTGGGGCTGCTCACCCCCGCCGCCGCCCGCGTGTACCGCAAGGTGCACATGCTCTGAGTGGTGATGGGGTTGGGATCGTTTGTGGCTCAGGGGGTCTCGAGGCTCCTCGCCCCAGGGGGCTCGTCGCACCTCGACCATCGGTCGAAGAAGACCCGGCGGGGCAAACCCGACCAACGATCAAAGTACACCCGCGGGGGCGGGCGCGACCAACGGTTGAAGAAGGCACTCAGCGGGAGCGAACCCGACCACCGATCGGTGAGGACCCGGAACAGCGGGAGATACGAATACAACTTCCACCGATCCGGGGCGACACGCCGTGAAATCACGGGTGCCGGCCCGCTCACGTGGAAGCTGTATTCGTATTCCGCGGAAACGACGGCTACGCGGGCTGGACGGGCGCCTTCTTCAGTTCCCGTAATGCCGTGCGCAGACCTCGGCGCTTGCCGGTGTCGGGATCGACGCCGAAGTGGTTCGACATACCGCCACGAATGGCGAACCGCAGTTCCGACGCGGTCTCCGGCGCATCGTCGGAGGTCGCCTTCAAGAGCGCGTTCGGCAGGGCCAGCTTGAGGATCGTGCGGAACGACTGCGCGTACTGATTCAGGAGGCTGCCGGTGGTGTAGGGCAGGTCGTACTTGTCGCAGAGTTCGCGGACGCGGACGCCGATCTCCTCGTACCTGTTGCTGGGCAGGTCCGGGAACAGGTGGTGCTCGATCTGGTGACTGAGATTGCCGCTCATGAAACGCATGATCGGTCCGGCCCGGAAGTTGGCCGATCCCAGCATCTGTCGCAGATACCAGCGCGGCTGATCTTCTTCCTCGTACTCGGCGACGGTGAACTTCTCCGCACCGTCGGGGAAGTGACCGCAGAAGATCACCATGTACGACCAATAGTTCCGGATGAAGTTGGCGGTCAGGTTCGCGGTGATCGTGGTGCGCCAGTTGGGACCAGAGAGCGCCGGGAAGATCAGGTAGTCCTTGGCGGCCTGCTTGCCGACCTTGCGGCCGATGATCTGCAGATCCTTGGCCGCCTGACGGTAGGTCTTCTCCTTCTTGCGGAGCTTCTCGGTCTCGAGATGGTGCAGCGCCACACCGTATTCGAAGAACGTGCCGAGTGTCAGGTTGTAGATCGGGTTACCGACGTTCCACCACTCCCACGGCTGGTCACGGGTGACGCGCAGGATTCCGTAGCCCACGTCGTCGTCCATTCCGACGATGTTGGTGTATTTGTGGTGCACGAAGTTGTGTGAGTGTTTCCACTGCACGCTCGGGCACGTGGTGTCCCACTCCCATGACGACGAATGGACCTCGGGATCGTTCATCCAATCCCATTGGCCGTGCATCACGTTGTGGCCGAGCTCCATGTTCTCGATGATCTTGGCCGCGCCGAGCAGTCCGGCGCCGAGTAGCCATGCGGGTTTGCGGTTGCTGAACAGCAACACCACCCGCCCACCGGCGGCCAGTGCGCGCTGAAAGGTGATGGTGCGCTTGATGTATCGTGCGTCGGCCGCTCCGCGCGATTCTTCGATGTCGCGCCGGATGGCGTCGAGTTCGGCGCCGAGCGCATCGACGTCGACCTCGGTCAGATGGGCATAGGTGTCGATGTCGGTGATCGCCATGGGCATCGTCCTCCCGATGATCGGACTGGTGTGCGGCGATGTGCCGCGTGGCGGGATGCGGCCGCGGGCTGGACCGCGATCCCGATTTTTCTACAGGTCGAGCGTGCATTCCCCGGATACGGCGCTGATACACGTCTGGATACGTTCGCCCTCGCGACGTTCCTCTCCGGTGCGCAGGTCACGTGCATATCCCTGGGCCAGTGGGACCACACAGGTCTGGCAGATGCCCATCCGGCAGCCGAACGGCATCTGGATTCCCAGGTTCTCACCGGCCTCGAGAAGTGTGGTGGCACCGTCGAGTTCGGCGGTCTTCTGGGATCTGGCGAAGGTGACGGTGCCGCCCTCACCACCGAAATCGGTCCGCGCGATGGCGAAACGTTCGATGTGCAGTTGATCGCGGAGGTCCGCCGCCGAGTACGCCGACTCGATGTCATCGAGGAAGGCGACCGGCCCGCATGCCCAGCAGGACCGTTCCCGCCAATCGGGGACCTTCGCGTCGATGTCGTCGATGGAGAACTTACCGTCGGACCTGGTCAGTTGCAGCGCAAGCGAATACGTCGGCACCTGCTCGTCGAGGGACTCGAGTTCGTCCAGGAAGATGACCTCGTCGCGGGTGGGCGCAGAGTGAACGTGGACGGTGTCGGGGATCTCGCCGCGTGCACTCATCGAGCGCAACATGCCCATGACCGGGGTGATCCCGCTGCCCGCGGTGAGGAACAGGATCGACTCGGGCAGCGGCTCGGGTAGATGGAAATCGCCCTTGGGGGCGGCGAGGCGGATCACCGTGCCCGGGGCGACACCGTCGACGAGGTGCGTCGACAGGAAACCGTCGGGGTTGGCCTTGACGGTGATGGAGATGGTGTCGTCGGTGTTCTCCCCGAACGACGTCAGCGAGTACGAGCGCCAGTGCCAGCGTCCGTCGACCTGCAGACCGATGCCGACGTACTGGCCGGCCTTGTAGTCCGAGGGGAATCCCCAGCCCGTCTTGATGACGACCGTCGCCGAGACGTCGGTCTCCTTACGGACCTCGACGATGCGTCCGCGCAACTCGCGCGCCGACCACAGCGGATTGATCAGGTGCAGGTAGTCGTCGGGCAGTAGCGGTGTGGTGGCCCGTGCGACGAGTCCGCGCACGACGTTGGCCTGCGGGTTCTTTGCGTTGACCCCCGCGGCTGGGCGTTTGCTCCAGCGAAGAAGATTCATCGGCCTCCCTCCGGCAATGTGTGTGCACGACTGTACACCCAATTGGTGGTGCGCATCACAGACTCCGTGCGGTCCGCATCACGGATGGATGTGGACGTCCAGCAGATGTGCACCCCAGCCGGGCAGCATGACGAAGACGTACTCGTCGGGGTCGGCAGGCCGGTGATGGTCGATGCCGGTGAGCAGGTCGGTGAGGGTGGCGGTGGACCCGGTCAGCGCAGGCCATGGAGTCTGTACACGACCGGCGGCCGCGGCGTCGTCGAGGTTGACCACGATCAGGTGGCGGCCCCCGCCGTCCGATGCGTCACACGCATCGGTCCACGCCCAGGCAACCAATCCCCCGGTGGGCCGATCCGGCCAGCCGTGAATGTGCAGCGGATCGAAATCCCCTGTGCGCATCGGGCTTTCATTGAGGGCGCGCAGAAGGGTGCGGTAGAAGTCGCGGAGGTCGGGGTCCACCGGTTCAACGGGCTCGCGCCGCAACTGCACCGGCAGCCGGGTGGTCCGGCCGTCGGCCTGGCCGTCGTGAACGAGGCGGGCGCCCGGCTGGGTGAGTGCCGTCAGCGCCGCCGTCCGATGGCGGTGGCCGAATACCGATTGCGCGCGCGGCTCGTCGTGATTCTCGAGGAAGCGCACCTTGCCGGCGGGGTCCGGGTCGTGGTGGATGAGGCGGGCGACCTCGTGCGGATGGTGCTCGAGGGCATCGGTGAATGCCTTGTCGTAGCAGTGGTCGAAGCCCTGGGACCGTAGCAACTGTTCTGTGCCCCAATAGGACTCGGCGACGAACAGGAAGCCGGGGTGCTGCTCGCGGACAGCGGGGATGACCCGCGTCCAGTAGTCCTGCGCCGGTGCCGGACCGACCCGGTCGCCCCAGGTCCGCGTGAAGATGTCGGTCGTCATGAGCATCGCCATGTCGCAGCGCACCCCGTCGCAGCGCTCGGCGATCCCGCGCAGTTCGTCGATCGCGGCGTCCACGGTCTCCGGGTGGAAGGCGTTGAGCTGCAGAACGTCTCGCCACGGCGGGAAGTGGGGGTCGCGGCCGTTGGCCAGAACCCGCCCGCCGACCCCGACGAACTCGGCCGGGCGTGCGTCGATGTCCTCGGTGGTGCCGGCGACGAAGCGTTCGGGATGCGTGGTGACCCACGGGTGGTCCGTCGCGAGATGGTTGGGGACGTAGTCGAGGATCAGTCCGATCCCGCGGGCGGCGAGGGCGGCGCGGGCGGTGGCCAGCCCGTCGCACCCGCCCAGGTGCTCGTCGACGACATAGTCGCGGATGCAGTAGGGCGAGCCGACGACGTCGTCGGAGGTGTAGTCGGGCAAAGCGGCGCGGAAGGTGTCGACGAGGGGACCGTCGGCCAACGCGATCTGCACTCCCGCCGGACTGCGCTGCCACACGCCCATGAGCCAGACGGCGTCGACGGGTCCGACGGCGATGCTGTCCCATACGTCCTCGGGCACCGTGCCGAGGGTGACCGGGTGGCCAAGACGCCGACCGATCCGCTCCAACCACGGCCAGGTGTTGATCTCGTAGATGACCGGGTGGGGCTGCACAGCGTTACTGTGCCAGATTTCTCGCCGTCAGCCACCTCGGCGGTCGGGTTCGGCGACCCCGGATATCGCGGTCCTTACCCTGAGGGGGTGGTCGACCTGAGGTGGCAGTACTGGCAGTTGCTCGATCCGGCGGACGAGAGTCTGTGTTGGCTCGCGATCACCCGGCCCAAGGCGCATGCGCGGATCGACCGGACCAAGATGTGGACCCTGCTCGCCGACAAGGCGGTGCTGGTGGCCAATTGGTTCGCTGCGGAGGATCATCAGCGCCCCGAGGCGCAGCGCCGGTGGATCCACGACAGCATCACCGGATGGGACTTCTGCGAGGCGGCCGTCGAGGTGGGCCTCCCGAC
Organism: Gordonia sp. i37; assembly: GCF_002043085.1. Taxonomy (NCBI): domain Bacteria; kingdom Bacillati; phylum Actinomycetota; class Actinomycetes; order Mycobacteriales; family Gordoniaceae; genus Gordonia; species Gordonia sp. i37. Next base: position 13,824 of record NZ_MVPX01000407.1, read on the forward strand.
GGCCGACGAGTTGACGCGGATCGCTCGGCCGGAGGCGATGCTGACCGTCGATCAGATCGATCGCATCCCGCTGGTCGGTGTCGTCGGCAAGCGGGAGGCGGAGCGGATCTGGGTGGCGCGGCGGGGCTAAGCCTGACCGCCCGCTCCGGTCAGCTTCCACCGGCCCGCGGCGCTCTGATGCTCCCAGAATCGGGTGAAACGTCCACCCGCGGCGAGCAATTCGTCGGGCGTGCCGTCCTCGATGATGCGTCCCCGGTCGAGCACGATGACCCGGTCGGCGCGGCGGATGCCGGCCTGTCGGTGGGCGACGATGACGCGGGTGCGTGGGCGGTCCTGCGCCGACAGGGCATCGACGATGGCGCGCTCGTTGCTGTTGTCGAGGGCACTCGTTGCTTCGTCGATGAGCAGCACGGGCGCGGGTTTGACCAGGGCGCGGGCGATGCTGACGCGTTGGCGCTCACCGCCGGAGAGAACCGAACCTCCCTCTCCCACAGCCGAATCGACGCCATCGGCCAGACGATCGGTGATCTCGTCGACCCGGGCGAGCGCGGTGGCGCTGCGCAGGCGCTCGGGTGTCGCCGATGGATCGCCGGCGGCGACGTTGTCGGCGATGCTGCCCTCGATGAGATAAGGCTGCTGGAACACCACGCTGGTCAGCGCGCGACGGGACTCGTGATCGAGGTCGGCGGCATCGACGCCGTCGAACAGGATGCGCCCCGCCGTCGGCTGATGCAGGCCGGCGATGAGTCCGAGGATCGTCGACTTCCCCGATCCGGACGGGCCGACGATGGCGGTGGTAGAGCCGGGTTCGATGATGAGGTCGAGGCCGTCGAGGACAGGGTGTTCGGGGTCGTCGTAGTCGAATCGGATGCCCTCGAACGTGATTCGCGGTGCCGTGGTCGGAGCCGGCCGCGACGTCGGTCCGTCGATGAGCGTCGGGGCGTCGAGGACGGTGCGGATGCGCCGCAGGGTCAGACGCACACTCTCCAGTCCGCCGGCGAGTTCGCCGAGCGCGGTGAACGGTTCGAGGTAGCGGACGGCCACCACGATCAGCGCGACGGCCTGCGCTGTTGACAGATCACCGCGCACGGTGAGCCATGCGGCGGTGCCGGCGAGCGCGAACAGTGCGATCTGCGCTGCGAGACCGAACAGCAGTTGACCGGGGACCTGCAGCAACAGCAGCCGCAGCGTTGCGCCGTGCTGGCGGGCGAGTGCGTCGCCGGCGAGGCTGCGCTCCGGATCGGCGCGACGCGCGACGCGCAGCGCCGGTTGTGTGCGGGCGAACTCGACGACGCGCTCGGTCAGGGCGGCGTTCGCGGCGTCGGCCGCGTGGTCGGCGCGCCGACTGATGGCCCCACTGCCCCATAGTGCGCCGAGGAGCAGCGGGACACCGGCCAATGCCACCAGTGCGAGTTGCCACGAGATCGCCAGCAGCGCAACGCCGATGACCACCGGCAGCAGGATCGCACCGAGGAGCGGCACCACCAGATAGACGACGACGCCGACCAGATCCGGGCCGGTCGCGGCGATGGCCTGCCGGGCGGTGGCGGTGTTCTCCGCGCCGAACCAGGTCGGCCGGATGCGCGAAAGTCGCTCGGCGAGCACATGTTGGCCGCTGCCCAGCAAGGTGAATCCCAGGTCGTAGGCCACCCGCGAGCCGACCCAGTCGGTGAGCCAGCCGGCCACGGTGGCCGCCGTCAGTGCGGCGAGCCAGGCCAGTGCGTCGCCGTGGCGGCCATCGAGCAGCGCCGACACCAGCGGTACGAGCAGCACGACGCCGACCGCGCGCACCAGCACCGAGAGCACACTCAGCGCGACGAACTTCCGCAGCTCCGGGCGAGACCGATCCGGCAGCAACGAGATCAAGGTGGTGATCATCGACGGGCTCCCTCGGTCAGTGCGTCGTGCTCGGCCAGTGGGTCCTGGCTGTCGGGTTCGGTCGCGGCCCACAATGTCGCGTAGGTCCCACGCGCGGCGAGAAGCTCACGGTGCGTTCCGGTTTCGACGATCCGGCCGCCGTCGAGGACGACGATGGCATCGGCGTCGGCAATGGTGTGCAGCCGGTGCGCGATGACCAGCACGGTACGACCGGCGGCCAGGCGGCTCAGCGATTGCTGGACGAGGAACTCCGACTCCGGGTCGGCGAAGGCGGTGGCCTCGTCGAGGATCAGCACCGGGGCGTCGGCGAGGATGGCCCGGGCGATCGTCAACCTCTGACACTCACCACCCGACAGTGCGGCGTCGGGTCCGACTGGGGTGTCGTAGCCGTCGGGCATCGCGAGGATCCGCTCGTGGATGTTGGCGTCGCGAGCGGCCTGCTCGATGTGCGCGCGACTCGCGTCGGGGACCGCCAGCGCGATGTTCTCCGCGACGGTCCCGGCGACGAGTTGGGTGTCCTGCAACACGAATCCGAGTTGGCGGTAGAGCTCGTCGGCGTCCATGGTGGCGATGTCGCGACCGTTGATTCGGATGGTTCCGGCGTCCGGGTCGTGGAAGCGGGCCAACAACGCCGCGAGAGTGGACTTGCCCGAGCCGGACGGGCCGACCAGTGCGGTGACGGTTCCCGGCGCCAGGTGCAGTGAGATGTCGTGCAGGACAGGCACTGCGGGGCGGTAACCGAAGGTGACGCGATCGAAGACGACGCCGGCGTCCGCTGTTCGCGGCGTGGTCGCGTCGCGAGTGACGAGTTCGGGCTCGTCGAGGGTGATCTGGATGTCGCGGGCGGCGAGCATACCTGCCTTGAGCCCGCTCAGACCGTAGCCGATGCCGAGGAGTCGGGCGCCGAAGGTGGTGCCCAACAACAGGAACGGGATGAGGTCGATCGGCTCGATCCAGCCCCAGATGACGAATCCCGTGCCCACCAGCGCGATCAGCCACAAGAAGGTGGTGGGCCGGGTGACGAGGTCCATGACGGTCTTGGTTCGGACGAAGGGCCGTTGCCACTCTTCGAGGAAATCGATGTACTCCTCGAGTCGGGCCCGGAATCGCGAATCCATCGCGCCGCCGAACACCCGGATCACCGGTTGCGCATCGAGATACGATGCGGCCTCACCGTTCATCCGTTCTTCCCACGCGTGCGCGACCGGGATCTTGGAGCCGGACGCGATGATCATGCGGTACATGGTGAACACGTAACCGAGGACGGGTAGCAGTAGGAACAGTGCCACCCCCCAGTCGACGATGAACAGGTAGATCAGCACCGCGATCGGCGCGACGACGGCCGACACCGCGTCGAGTACCGCGTGTGTGACCAGATAGTGCAGCGAGAGGGTGTTGTCCTGGACGAGTGATTTGATGCCACCGGAGCTGCGGGAGTCGAACCAGCCCAAGGGAAGTCGTGCGAGCTTGCGCAGCAGCCGGCTGCGCAGATGGCGGGAGAAGCGGGCGTCGACGGTGTGCAGCCAGAACAGCAATGCCGACTCCAGCAGGATGCCCAGCCCGATCAGGGTGACCGCGAGTGTGCCCACGAACCACAGCTGTCCGGAGTCGGCGCCGGCCAGCAGGCGGCGGGACAGTTCGACGAGAAGCACGTAAGGAGCGAGCTGGAGCAGGGTGACGATCGCCTGCAGGACACCGGCGATGGTGAGGATCGGCTTCAGCGGGGCGAGCAGCTTGCCCGCGGCGTTGGCGCGCCACTGGCCCTGCGAAGCGGGCTCGGCGGGAGCGACCGCACCGGTGGCAGCTGTGACGGCCAGCGGCTCGATCGTCTCGACCGCCGGGGTCCGCTCGCCGGCGGTTCCGTCGGGGGACTCCGCGTCGGGGTCGCGCTCTTTACCCATCGCCTTGCCCTGCGCCCAGTAGGCCTGGACGTGGGTTTCGGACTTGGGGAATCCGAACTCCTTGAGTCGTTTGCGGATCTCTTTGAGCGAGTTCGATTCCGGGCCGGCCCAGGCGTACCAGTCCGACCAGTCGCGGGGCTCCAACGCGGACGCGAGCGCGGTGGCGTCGGTGCGTGGGACCCAGTGCAGCCGCATCCGCGGGTGATTGTTGAGCGGGATCTCGCGGTCGGCGGGCTCGTGCTGCTCGAGGTAGGCCTCGATCGGGATGTCGTGCGGCACGGCGTCGATGATCGAGTTGATCGCCGGGATGGATGCCGAGTCGCCGATGACCAGGTAGCCGGCGGGCGGGTTCTCGTCGGGCACCTCGAACGGCACCGAACTCATGTACATCGCCGAGATGGACTGTCCCGGTTGTGCCTGTCGTGCCCATTGCGATGCCGGGCCCGACGGCTCGTGGAGCACGAAGTCGAGGGCGAAGGTTCCGGCATCGGCGTCGGCATCGGCAAAGGTGTAGCCGCGCTGGTGTTCACGACCGTCGTCGTCGGGAAACCAACCCCGAATCCACGACGTGGGTCCGGTCAACGCCTCGGAGAACAGGGTGTCGGAGTGGAACCGCACACGAACGAGGTGTGGGGCGCGTTGCTCGACGCTCGTGACCGTTGCCAGGTGGTCACGAGCGCCGAACGCGCGCATGACCGCTCCCCCGAATCCACGGGACATCTGCCCACCCCCATCGTCGTTGCGTCTTCTTCGCGACCGGCGCGTATCGGGCGAGTGTCCGAAATGCCGCGCAGCTTAGGCAAGGCTAACAAACGAGGAGTGGGGTGCACAGGGTTCTGGGTCGGTCGTTCAGGTTCGCTTGACGACGGCAACGATTCCCGCGAATCGGGGAACAATCAGGTGCCGGGGAGCGCGAAGCGCAGGTAGTGCACTACTCGTGCCGTGCCGGCGGCTCGGTGTGCTTCCCCTTTCACCATACGACTGCAGGTGGGGCTTGCGGCAAGGGCCGGTGGCGGGTGCACACTCGGTGCGCTGCGAATACGCCCACCGCCCACACACCTGAGGAAGGCCATTGATGACCGATGCTCCGACGCCCTTCGAAGTGCACGACTCCGGCGCCTACCTGCACGGCACCAAGGCCGCGCTGAACGTCGGCGACCTCCTGGTACCGGGATACGGCTCGAACTACGAGGAGGGCCGCATCGCCAACCACATCTACTTCACGCGGACTCTCGACGCCGCGGCGTGGGGTGCCGAGCTGGCTCTCGGCGACGGACCGGGCCGCATCTACCTCGTCGAGCCGACCGGACCCGTCGAGGACGACCCGAACGTGACCGACAAGAAGTTCCCCGGCAACCCGACCCGCTCGTTCCGCTCGCGAGAACCGGTGCGGGTGGTCGGCGAACTGACCGACTGGGTGGGGCACTCTCCGGAGCTGATCGACGCCAGGCGCGCCGGCCTGGCCGATCTGCGCCGACGCGGCGCGGCGGTGATCTACGACTGATCGTCTGCGGGCGGGGGCCGCTGCGACGGCTAGACTCGTGCCAGGCCGCCGTCAGCCCGAAACCGGTTGGGCTGCAAATGGTGTGCCCGGAGAAGAGAGCACCGTATGGTCCGGTTTGTCGCAGTAGCCGTCCTCGTTGTCGCGGCGGTGGCCGCGGTGATCGCGGCCGTCGAATGGTCGTGGGCGTGGATCGTCGCCGCGGTGATCCTGGTGCCCGTCGCCGTGGTGGCCGTCTACGACATCACGCAGCGCCGGCATTCGATCTTGCGGAACTATCCGGTGCTCGGCCACATGCGGTTCCTGCTCGAGGCGTTGCGCCCGGAGATGCAGCAGTACTTCGTCGAGCGGAACTTCGACGGCCGGCCCTATGACCGCGACACCCGCTCGCTGATCTACGAACGCGCCAAAGGCACCGCCGCCGAACTCGCCTTCGGCACCGAGCGTGACATCGACCGGCCCGGCTACGAGTACCTCGTCCACTCGACCGCCCCGATCGAGAATCCGCCCGAGCCGTTTCGCATCCGCATCGGCGGGCCCGACTGCACCCGCCCGTACGACATGGCGCTGCTGAACGTGTCGTCGATGAGCTTCGGTGCGCTCTCGGCGAATGCGCTGCGCGCCTTGAACAAAGGCGCGATGAAGGGCGGGTTCGTCCACGAGACCGGCGAAGGCGGGCTTACACCGTTTCACCTCCAGGGCGCCGACGTCGTCTGGGAGATCGGCTCCGGCTACTTCGGAACCCGCACCGCCGACGGGCATTTCGATCCCGACACGTTCGCGGAGAAAGCCGCCGACGAGCGCGTCAAGGCCATCAACATCAAGCTGAGCCAAGGCGCCAAGCCGGGTATCGGCGGCGTCCTGCCGGCGGCGAAGGTGACTGCCCAGATCGCCCGCTATCGCGGTGTGCCGCAAGGACAGAAGTGCGTGAGTCCGGCCGCGCACTCGGCGTTCTCGACGCCGCGCGAGTTGATTCGATTCGTCGCGAGACTGCGAGAGTTGTCCGGCGGCAAACCCGTGGGTTTCAAACTCTGCGTGGGCTCGCGGATCGACGTGCTCGCCATGTGCAAGGCGATGCTCGCCGAGGGCGCCACCCCGGACTTCATCGTCGTCGACGGTGCCGAAGGCGGAACCGCCGCTGCGCCTTTGGAATACGAGGATCACGTCGGCCTGCCCCTGACCGACGGGTTGATGACGGTGCACAACGCGCTGGTCGGCGTGGGGCTGCGCGACCGCATCCGGATCGGTGCGAGCGGAAAGGTGGCCTCCGGCAACGACATCGTCAAACGACTGATCCAGGGTGCGGACTACACGAATGCCGCCCGCGCGATGATGATGGCCGTCGGATGCATCCAGTCGCAGCGCTGCCACACCAATCACTGCCCCGTCGGCGTCGCCACCCAGGACCCGCGGCGTGCCCGCGCCCTCGACATCGCCGACAAGAGCGAACGCGTCTTCAACTATCAGAAGGCCACCGTCGCCCAGGCCATGCGGATCATGGCATCGATGGGCGTCGACGACCCGGCGCAACTGAGCCCGCACATGCTGCGAAAGCGGTTGTCGGCGACCGATCAGCGCTCCTACGCCGAGATCTTCGAATGGCTCGACGAGGGGGTACTGCTGGCCGATCCGCCGGCGTCGTGGCGGGCGGACTGGGAGCGGGCGGATGCGGAGTCGTTTCGGCCGTACGTGGGCAGCCCGATGTGGACCACCACGGGTGAAAAAATCGATCAGTATGACGAAGCACCCGGAATCCGGGTGAAACGTCATACTGATCGTTATGTGTCGATCCGTGGTGGGCGAAGGGGGACTTGAACCCCCACGTCCCGAAGGACACTGGCACCTGAAGCCAGCGCGTCTGCCATTCCGCCACTCGCCCGTGGCCGCCGAGTTCTCGGCGGGCATGCGAGTTCTCGGCGGGCATGACCGTGAATCGATGGGTTCGATCAACGGCCTGGACGACGATAGCACGCACCTCACCGCAAGTGAAAAACGATGACTTTGACCCGTCGGACAACCCGCGTCATTCAGCTACGCGCAACCCAGGGGGTGGACGCCAAAGCGCTGGTCAGGGATGATTTCAGGGGTAGGCGCACACCACATGACGGTGGTGATGCGTATGTTGCAGACGGTACAGCAGTTGCTTCATGGCAGCCTGGGCCGTCAGTATCGGTATCATCTGTAAAGGCCACACGCACGGCGACACGCCACACAAGCCGCGAAGGGAGGTCGACGGTGGGGATTTTGCAACGCATCGAGCGCAAGCTCGAGGGTGCTGTCGATGACGGCTTCGCGCGCGTTTTCGGCGGCGAGGTCGCCCCGCAGGAGATCGAGAACGGCCTGCAGCGAGAAGCCGAGGAATCGTTGGAGAATCTCGGTGACGGTACAATCCTGGCCGCGAACAGCTACACGTTGCTCTTCAGTCCGACCGACCACGATCAGATCGCGGCCGAGTACGAGCTGAACCGCAAGAGGTTCTCCAAACACCTGGAGAACTTCATCAAGGACAACGGGTGGCAGACATACGGTCAGGTCGTCGTCGAATTCGACCAGTCTCCGTCCCTGCACACGGGTATGTTCCGTGCGCGCGGCGCGGTCAACCCGGACGCCCAGCCGCGACCGGTGCGTGACGGAGGCGTACCCCGACCACAGTCACAGCCGCATCCACACGATGCGGCCAAACAAGTAGGAGCCCCAGAGATGACGCAGAACCCCGGATACGACCAGCGCAGGGCACCGGAACCTGCGTACGACCAGGGCTACGGCCAGCAAGGCGGGTACGACTACCAGCAGGGCTACGGCCAGCCGGGCCACGAGCAGGCCGGTTACGGGCAGCCCGCCCATGAGCAGAACGGCTACGGACAGCCCGGCTACGACCAGGGCTACGGCCAGCAGCAGGGTTATGCCCAGCAGGGCTACGAACAAGGCGGCTACGGCCAACAGGGCTACGACCAGGGCTATGCGCAGCCCGGCCAGGGTTACGAGCAGGGCGGCTATGGCCAGCAAGGCTACGAGCAGGGTTACGGCCAACAGGGTTATGACCAGGGCTACGGCCAGCAGGGCGGCTACGACTACCAGCAGGGCTACGGCCAGCAGGGGTACGAGCAGGGCGGTTACGGCCAGCAGGGTGGTTACGACTACCAGCAGGGCTACGGCCGTCCGGCAGCCGGTTACGCGCCGACCGCGATCACGCTGATCCTCGAGGACGGCAGCAACCGCACCTTCCAGTTGCGAGAGGGCTCCAACGTCATCGGCCGCGGCCAGGATGCACAGTTCCGCCTCCCCGACACCGGCGTCTCGCGTCGTCATCTGGAGATCCGCTGGGACGGCAGCACCGCGATGCTCACCGACCTGAACTCCACCAACGGCACCACCGTCAACGACGTGCAGGTCAACAGCTGGGAACTCGCCGACGGCGACCGCATTCGCGTCGGTCACTCCGACATCACCGTCCGCTTCCAGTAGGCGTCGAGTTCGGCGGTACGACGCGCCTCCGCCGTGGCGGCGGTCGGTGCCGACGACGGCCGCGCGTACGCAGGCACGACGCCCGTTGATGCAGAACTGACACATCTGAATGACGGGCGCACCGGGTTGAGCCCATAAGATGCACCTCGGGTCTTGTACGTCCCGGACCCGCCCGGGTGGGGATCCTCCGTATCGTCGGAGACCGACTCGTTCGATCGACGACCGTTGAGATGCGCTGGAGGTGGATGACGACATGCAGGGGTTGGTGCTGCAGCTGACCCGGTTGGGTTTCTTGCTGCTGCTCTGGCTGTTCGTCTATGCCGTGATCCGCACCGTGCGCGCCGACATCGTCACCGCCTCGGGATCCCGGCTGCCGCGCTTTCGAGGCACGGCCGAGAAGGGACGGGCGAAGCCGAGCACGAAGGGGTCCGCGCGGTACCTGGTGGTGACCGCGGGTGCGCTCGCGAACACCCGCATCACGCTGGGAACGCAGCCGGTGCTCCTCGGACGCGCCGACGATTCGACGCTGGTGCTCACCGATGACTACGCCTCCGAGCGGCACGCACGACTGTCCCGCCGCGGGGATGACTGGTACGTCGAGGATCTCGGGTCCACCAACGGCACCTACCTCGACCGATCCAAGGTGACCACGGCGGTGAAGGTCCCGCTGTCCACGCCGATCCGCATCGGCAAGACCGTGATCGAGCTGCGCCCGTGACACTCGTACTGCGCTACATCGCGCGTAGTGACCAGGGTCTGGTCCGATCGAACAACGAGGATTCGGCGTACGCCGGTCCGCGGTTGCTCGCGCTCGCCGACGGCATGGGCGGTCACGCGGCGGGTGAGGTCGCCAGCCGACTGGTCATCGAATCCATGCGCACCCTCGACGAGGACGACGCGACCGGAGATCTGCTCGACGCCCTCAATCACGCCACCCAGGCCGGCAACCACGCGATCGCCGCCCAGGTCGAGGCGAAACCCGAACTCGACGGGATGGGCACCACCCTCACCGCGATCCTGTTCGCCGGCTCCCGAATCGGCTTGTGCCACATCGGCGATTCCCGCGGATACCTCTACCGCGACGGTGAGCTCACCCAGATCACCCGCGACGACACCTTCGTTCAGACGCTCGTCGACGAGGGCCGCATCACCCCCGAGCAGGCCCACACCCATCCGCAGCGATCACTGATCATGCGGGCGCTGACCGGTACCGAGGTCGAGCCGACCCTGACCGTGCGCGAGGCGCGTGCCGGCGACCGGTATCTGCTGTGCAGCGACGGGCTCTCCGATGTGGTCAGCGAGGAAACCCTCGCCGAGACACTCGGTTCGATCAGCGACTACAAGGAATGCGCCGACCGGCTCATCGAACTCGCCTTGCGTGGCGGCGGACCGGACAACGTGACCGTCGTGCTCGCCGACGTCGTCGACACCGACTACGGCGAATCACGGCCCATCGTCGGCGGCGCCGCGGGTACCGGTGAGGACGCCTACACCCCGGACCCGAAGACCGCGGCCGGCCGCGCGGCGGCGCTGCGTCCACCGCTCGAGGCGCCGCAGCAGCCGACGATCCTGCCCGACGACGACGAGCCGGTACGGACCGGACACAAGGGGC
>NZ_MVPX01000408.1:0-239 GCF_002043085.1 Gordonia sp. i37
GGTGATCGTGGCCATCCTCGCGGGCTTCTTCGGGTTGCGCTACTACCTGCACCGCACCTACTACATCGGCGAGCAAGACTCGAAAATCGTTGTCTACCAAGGCTCTCCCGACGCGGTGCTGTTCTACTCGGTGAGCAACCTGGTGCAGAAGGGCTGCATCGTCGACGCCGACAAGGACTCCGCGCGCATCACCTTCGTGCCCGCGGACGCCGCCGACTGCACCGCGCTCAACGTCGCCG
>NZ_MVPX01000409.1:0-7386 GCF_002043085.1 Gordonia sp. i37
TTTGTGTGTTGTTGTGTTCGAGTGTATGCCGGGTTTGTCGGGTTGGCAAGAGGTTGTCGAAAGTTTTTCGGGTGAGTTTCCGTGGGGTTCCAGCCTGGGTTCGGCTCGGTCTCGAGGCTCGGCGCCTGGGGCGCCTCGCACCTCGACCACCGATGAACGGCTCGGCGCCTGGGGCGCCTCGCACCTCGACCACCGATCGGGGAAGGACCAGGGGCGCCTCGCACCTCGACCACCGACCGGAAACGGGTGCACTCACCTCCAGAACCCGCGCTCCTCCAGGAGAGCCACCGCACGATGACCGCCGCGGAGGAAGTGGCCTTCGGTCAGCGTGCGTGCCATACCCGGCGAGCGGCCGGCGAGTGCATCGACGATCTCGCGATGATCCCGCAAGGACGACGCGACCGAGTCCGGGTGGGAGTCGAAGAAGCCGGACGGGATTGCCCCGCTGAGGAGTTTGAGTTCGGCGATCAGGCGCCGTGAGCGGGTGCCGAGGTTGATCAGCCGATGAAAGCGGAAGTTGAGGCGCTCGATCTCGAGGAGCTCGGTCGCCTCCTCCATCTCGGTCGCCAACACACGCAGCTCGTCGAGGTCGGTGTCGGAGAGAGTCGCCGACGCACGTTCGGCGGCCAGCCCGGAGATCACGCCGAGCATCCAGTAGTGATCGCGAATGTCCTCGCGGGACAGGTCGGCCACAAAGGCGCCGCGCCGTGGAATCGTCTCGATGATTCCCTCCCCGCTGAGTGAGATCAGCGCCTCACGCACCGGCAGTTTGCTCATCCCGAGAGATTCGGCGACCGCATCCTGATCGACCTTGGTTCCCGGCCGCATCTCGCCGGCGAAGACCATGCGGCGGATCTCCTGGGCCGCAATCTGCTTGAGCACCGACGATGCCGCCTCGACCGATCGACCACCCACGGGCTGTGCCACCACTGCCTCCTCGACTCACATCAACGCGCAGAGATTATCAAACTCAACTATCACTCACCCGCTATGTAAGACATAGCCAGGAGATATAGTTCGGATAGTTGGCGCAACCCCACAGATTTGATAATTTCGATCGCATGGCTTCACCCGCACAGCAGCACACCCCGGCCGTCAGCGCGGACGACTTCGAGCAGATCCGCTCGGTGGTCCACGACTTCATCCGCACCAAGGTCGTGCCGCGCGAGAACGAGATCGCCGAGACCAACGCCATCCCCGACGACCTGCGCGCCCAGGCAGCCGAGATGGGACTGTTCGGCTACGCGATCCCCGAAGAATGGGGTGGCCTCGGCCTCGATCTCACCCAGGACGTCGAGCTGGCGATGGAGTTCGGCTACACGACGCTCGCTCTGCGGTCGATGTTCGGCACCAACAACGGCATCGCCGGGCAGGTGTTGGTGAACTTCGGGACCGACGAGCAGAAGAAGGATTGGCTCGAGCGCATCGCCTCCGGCGACGTCGTCGCCTCCTTCGCGCTCACCGAGCCCGGCGCCGGCTCGAATCCCGCCGGCCTGCGCACCAAGGCGACGCTCGACGGCGACCAGTGGGTGATCGACGGGCAGAAGCGTTTCATCACCAACGCACCGATCGCCGACCTGTTCGTCGTATTCGCCAGAACCCAGCGCCGGGAGCGAAGCGAGCGGGCTGAATCAGAACAGTCCGCAGAAGGCAAGAACACAGGTATTGCCGTATTCCTGGTTCCTGCCGACACACCAGGGGTCGAGGTCGGAGTCAAGGACAAGAAGATGGGCCAAGAAGGGGCGTGGACCTCCGACGTCAGCTTCGACGGCGTGCGTGTGCCCGCCTCGGCTCTCGTCGGCGGTGACGAGGAGACCGGATATCGCGCCGCGATGACCTCCCTGGCGCGAGGTCGGGTGCACATCGCTGCGCTCGCGGTCGGGCAGGCACAACGTGCCCTCGATGAGTCGGTCGAATACGCGGCCAATGCCACCCAGGGCGGAAAGCCCATCGGCTCTTTCCAATTGGTGCAGGCCATGCTCGCCGACCAGCAGACCGGGGTGATGGCCGGGCGCGCACTCGTACGTGACGCCGCGCTCAAATACGTCACCGGCGAGGACCGACGGACCGCACCATCGGTGGCCAAGCTCTACTGCACCGAGATGGTCGGCAAGGTCGCCGATCTCGCGGTGCAGGTCCACGGCGGCACCGGTTACATGCGCGAGGTTCCGGTGGAGCGGATCTACCGCGACGTCCGCCTGCTCCGGCTTTACGAAGGCACCAGCGAGATCCAGCGACTCATCATCGGCGGCAACCTCATTCGTGCGGCAAGCAAGTAGCCCACCGCGCCACACCATCTCAGCACACTCACACGACAGGATTCCCATGCCCGGACCACTCTTGAAGGACCAGACCGCCGTGATCACCGGTGCCGCACAGGGTATCGGCTTCGCCATCGCGCAATTGTTCGTCGACGAAGGCGCCCACGTCGTCATCGGTGACATCAATGCCGAGGCCGCGCAGAAAGCCGCCACCGAACTCGGCGGGGACGGTGTGGCCGTCGGCGTGGCGTGCGATGTGACCCGCGGCGCCGACGTGGACGCGCTACTCGCAGCTGCTGCACAACATTTCGGACCCGTCGACGTTTTGGTCAACAACGCGGGCATCACCCGGGACGCCACCATGCGCAACATGACCGAAGAGCAATTCGACCAGGTCATCAACGTCCACCTCAAGGGCACCTGGAACGGCACCCGCAAGGCGGCGGCGATCATGCGCGAACGCAAGAGCGGCGCCATCGTCAACCTCTCCTCCCTGTCGGGCAAGGTCGGCATGGTCGGACAGAGCAACTATTCGGCAGCCAAGGCCGGCATCGTCGGCATGACCAAGGCGGCGGCGAAAGAGCTTGCGCACCAAGGAGTACGGGTCAACGCCATCCAGCCGGGCCTCATCCGCTCGGCGATGACCGAGGCAATGCCACAGAAGGCGTGGGATCAGAAGATGGCCGAGATCCCGATGGGACGGGCCGGTGAGGTCAGCGAGGTCGCCACGGTCGCACTGTTTCTCGCGACTCACCTGTCCTCCTACATGACCGGCACGGTCATGGAGGTCACCGGCGGACGGTTCATGTGACATGAGCAGCAACCGGTTACGGCGCGCTGCTCTCGAGGCGGTCTGACATGCCGACCGAACACGCCCGGCCCCTGACCGGGATTCGGGTGGTCGAGGTATCGAGCTTCGTCGCCTCCCCACTATGTGGGCTGACCCTCTCGCAACTGGGCGCAGAGGTCATCCGGGTCGATCCGATCGGCGGCGCCGCCGACGTGAATCGTTGGCCGCTCACCGACGACGGCACCACCTCGATCTATTGGACGGGTCTCAACAAGGGCAAGAAGTCGGTCACCGCCGATCTGCGTTCTGCCGAAGGTCAGCGGCTGGTCCAACGCCTCGTCACCGAATCCGGCCCCGGCGGCGGCATTCTCGTCACCAACTCGGGCGGCCGGGAGTGGATGAGCCACAACACCCTTGCCGCTCTTCGCCCCGACGTCATTCTCTTGGAGCTGCTCGGCGGTTCCGACGGCTCCCCCGCCGTCGACTACACCGTCAATGCGGGGCTGGGATTTCCGCAGATCACCGGCCCCGTCGACCACGACGGCCCCGTCAATCACGTGCTACCCGCCTGGGATGTGGTCTGCGGCCTGTATGCGGCGCTGGCCGTCACCGCCGCGGTGCGTCGGCGCGAGCAGACCGGCCAGGGCGCGTCGATCCGCCTGCCGTTGGAGGACACCGCACTGTCGATCGCCAGCACCCTGGGCTATCTGACCGAACCGCAGGTCAACGCACACTCACGCCCGGCGACCGGCAACGATGTGTACGGCACCTATGGCACCGACGTCGTCACCGCCGACGGCGACCGCTTCATGCTCGTGGCCTTGACGCCCCGCCATTTCCGGGATCTCGTACGTATCACCGGAACCTACTCCGTCATCACCGCGATCGAGCAGGCTCTCGACGCGGACTTCTCCCGTGAAGCCGACCGCTACACCCATCGCAGCGTGCTGAATGCGTTGTTCGGCAAGTGGTTCGCCGAACACTCCACCGACGAGGCGGCCGCCGCCCTCGACGGGTCGTCGGTGCTCTCGCAGCGCTACCGCAGCTTCGACGAGGTGATCAGATCGGGAGCACTCACCGACAACCCGCTGTTTGCCGAACTCACTCAGGCCGGCCTCGGGACCTACCTCGCGGCCGGACATCCGGCGTCGTTCGACGGCGAACACTATTTCACCGGGCCGGCTGCGCGATTGGGGGCGGATACGCCGGAGGGGTGACAGCGTCTCACTGCCGCCGGCATGCTGCTGTGTGCCCTCCGAGCGACGCAGTGACCACTGCCGCCGGGGTGCATGACATGCGCAGATTGTGCCGTTCCTGCGGGGTCAGGTTCCAGCGTGCGCGAAACCAGCGCGTAATCGCACCGCCGCCATGGGACAGACGGCCGTTCCTCATCGAAGCGTTTATCGACCCCACCTCCACATCGGTTGCGCCACCGAGGTTCCGGTGTCCATTCCACCGGGCGTGTGACCAGTTCTATCTGGTCTGTCTACTCCGGCCCGGATGGCGACGACAGCGATGCAGGGAGGTCTTGACGCGATGTGGGCGCGCTGCGCGACGATTTCTACGCGATCTTGACGACCCTGCCACCACCTCGGACGACGCAAGCTGTTCGCCGAAGAGTGCTTCTCACAGCGCGTGCCGCGCCAAGAACTCCTCGATCGCCCCGGCGAACACCTGATTGTCGTCACCGGCGACCATGTGTCCGGCCGCACTGACGTCGGCGATCTCCGCGTGCGGGACAAGGGCTTTCATGGACGCGATTCCGGAATCACTGACCACGTCCGACTTTCCGCCGCGCACGATCAGGGTGGGGATCGTGACCTGGCGTGCCGCCGCGGTCAGTCGAGCAGGATCGGTGTGCCGGCGCGGCTCATCGTCATCGGAGGCGATGAACGCCGGGTCCCAATGCCAGTACCAGCGGCCGTCCTCACGCAGCCGGACGTTCTTGCGCAGCCCGTCGAGGTTCTTGGGGCGTCGACGCGTCGGGTTGTATGCGGCGATCGCGTCGGCGACCTCCTCCAACGACGCAAAGCCGTCGATGTGGTCGGTCATGAACGTCTTGATCCGGTCGATCCCCTCGGGTTCGACGTCGACGACCACATCCACCATCACCAGTGCCGAGGCGAGGTCGGGATGCTCGCCGGCGACGCACAGGCTGGTGATCCCACCCAGCGACGCGCCGATCAGCACCGGCTTGGCCGGCAGGGTGGCGAGTATCGCGACAAGATCGTCGACAAAGCCGTCGAGCGCATAGTTGCCATCGGGCGCCCACGAACTGTCACCGTGCCCCCGGGAATCGAAGGTGCACACCTCGCGCCCCTGCTCGGCCAGCGCTTTCGCACTCCGATCCCACGAATGCCTGGTCTGACCGCCACCGTGGAGCATGACGATCGGTGCCGAGTCTGCGGGCGAGCCCCATCGGTCGCCGATGATCGTCACCGAACCCGACTCGACGAAGATCTGTACTGCTTCGGCATCGTGCGTGGGAGTATGGCGAGTCCTTTCCGAGGTCACATGGCTTGCACCTCTGACATCGACATAACCAGACTCACGGCTGGACGTGCACGTCGGCCACCGAAACCGCACTCGGGGCACCTCCGAACCCCCCGATGGTCGAGGTGCGAGGCGCGTGTGCCGAGCATCGAGACCAGCTGCACCGGTGTTGTTCTTGCTCCACCGCACATCGGATACCGCTCGGCGCAAGGGGTCTCGAGGTTCCTCGCCCCAGGGGGCTCGTCTCGCCTCGACCGGCGGAAGGGTGGTCACCGCCGGCAAACGAAGCAGACACCTCGACCATCGGGAGGTAGCCACGGCAACCATTGGAACGTGGCGACTACCGCGCGGCGGCGAAGTACGGCCGGTACTTCCGCTTGCCCTCGACGATCTCGATGGCCATCGCGAGGGCGACGCTCACACTGTCGGTATCGGTCGATGCTGCGCGAGAGAGGATGTCGCGGGCTGTGTCGGCGATCGCGTCGACCCGGCCTTCCAGTCCTTGCTCCCCATCGTGGATCTCGGCCTCGACGGCGAGCAGCCCGCCCGCGTTGGCGACGAAGTCCGGGACGTGGACGATTCCCCGGTCGCGCAGGTCCCGGGCGAGCGCCGAATGGGCGAGCATGTTGTTGGCGGCTCCCACCAGGATCGAGGCGCGCATCCCGGCGATCACCCGCTCGTCGATCACCCCGCCACCGGCGCACGGTGCGACGACGTCGACGTCGGAGAGCAGGATCTCGTCGAGATCGACTGCGGTGATGCCGATCTCGTCCACGGCGCCGCGTACACGCTGTGGATCGATGTCGGCGCCGAACACCTGAGCCCCGGCGCCGGCCAGCATGCGCGCGGCGTGCAGACCGACATTGCCCAGACCCTGGATGGCGACACGCGCCCCGTCGACCGACCGGCCGGATGCCTCCAATGCCACCTCGATGCTGCGGACCACTCCACGGGCGGTGAAGTACGAGGGGTCGCCGCGCTGGCTGGAGACCACGTCGACGTGGCGTCCGATCAGCTCTAGATCACGCACCGAGGTGCCCATGTCGACGCCGGGGATGTAACGGCCACCCAGGGCGGCAATGTATTTCGCGTGGGCGACCAGGATCTCGTCACGGTTGGCCACGCGGGGATCGACGTTGATCACACTCTTGCCGCCACCGAGCGGCAACCCGGCCAGTGCCGCCTTGTAGGTCATCGCCTGCGCGAGGTTCATCGCGTCGGCGATCGCGTCGGCTTGTGTGGGGTAGGCGCGCATACGCACACCGCCGAGCGATGGGCCGAGGGTCGTATCATGCACGGCGATAACCGATTCGAGGCCGGCTTCGGGATCGCGGCAGAGCACGATCTGCTCGAAGTCGCGGTTGGAGAAGTCGTCGAGGATGTCTGCCGAAGATGCTGTGGTCATGGCGCAGGACGGTAGTGAGCCAGACAACGGGCCCACAAGGACTTGGCGCGAACTACCGCTCACAACGCAAATCTTTGTCAGCTATGCCGCTGCTGCGATAAATTGTTGCGCATGGTCGAGTTCGACGATGTGGATCTTCAGCTGCTGGCACTGCTGTCCGACGACGGCCGCGCCACCTTCTCCGATCTGTCGTCACGGGTGAATCTGTCGGTGGCCGCGACCAAACGTCGCGTCGACCGGCTACGGGCCCAGAATGTCATCACCGGATTCACCGCCACCATCGACCACGCGGCGCTGGGCCGACCCGTCGAGGCGTTCACCGAGGTCCGCTACGTCGGGACGTCGCAGCCCGAGGAGATGATGGCCGAGATGACGCGCATCCCGGAGGTCGAGGCCGTCTACACGATCGCGGGCGATCCCGACATGCTCGTCAAGGG
>NZ_MVPX01000041.1:0-14814 GCF_002043085.1 Gordonia sp. i37
CCCCGCGGCGCCGCCGATCAGACTCGTGGTGGGGACCGGCGGCTCGTAGAGCACCAACTCGGAGAACAGGTTCGGATGCTCGGCGGCCGCACACAGCAGTGCCGTCGCTCCTGACGAGTGCCCGACCCCGATGACCGGTGCACCACTGGCCCGCGTGACCGCCGCGATGTCGCTCACCTCTCGGCTCATGGTGTGCGGCAGCGTGATCACTGCGTCTGGCTCGTAGATCCGCCGGTTCATGACCACCACTCGATGCGCGTCGGCGAGGTGCTCGGCAACGGTGCTCCACGAGTTCGCGTCGCCACCGCCGGGCGGTACAACGAGGATCGTGGGACCGACTCCGTGGACGTGCGCGGACAGGAGGTGTCCGTCGTCGGCGATCGCGGTCAGCATGGTCATACCGACAGGGTGGCGCAGGTGGCTGTCGTGGTGCTGTCGTCGGCTTACG
Organism: Gordonia sp. i37; assembly: GCF_002043085.1. NCBI lineage: Bacteria > Bacillati > Actinomycetota > Actinomycetes > Mycobacteriales > Gordoniaceae > Gordonia > Gordonia sp. i37. Next base: position 449 of record NZ_MVPX01000041.1, read on the forward strand.
CGCAGAGGCAAGCGTTGCAGGGGGTTGCCCGCACCTGGAGGTCGTGCAACGCTCCGCAACCCTGTCACCACCTTGTGATGCAGCTCATAGTGTTGCGGACTGCCCAACGCAGACCTCGAGGAGCGCAGTGCCATGACGATGACCACCGGTGTCGAACCGCCCGCCGACCAGCAGAATCCGGCGCCACCGCCCGGCTCCCGACGATGGCTGCTGCTCGGGGTGTCGAACCTCGTTGTCGTCGTCGTGGTCTCGGTGCTCAGCTGGTATCTGCTGGCCGATCCGACGTCGAGCCCGTGGCACTTCTATCCATTGCCGTTCAACGCCGCACTGTTCTGGGCGATTCTGTTCATCGTGTTCATCGGCTTCAACTCCGAGTTCGTGGGATTCGACCGGCTCGGCCAGCCCCTGCGCGGCATCGCCGTCCTGGTCTCGACGGCGGTCTTCGCCGTCGCCGTGACCTGGCTGCTCGGTAGCGGCCTGGGTGCGCTGTTCCCCGACTTCGCCGGTTCCCGCGCCGGCGGCATGGGCTACTTCTCGGGCGCCCTGTTCGTGCTGTTCGGGTTCGGGACGTGGGTGATGGTGGTGCTCAACTGGCAGCACTGGCCATGGACCGCGCTGGGGATGAAGCAACCGTTGATCGGACTGTGCGAGATCGCATTCGTGGCCATCCCCACGCTGGCGCTCTACATCGTCATCGGACTGCCCGCGGTGTCGTCGTCGGTGACCAATCCGATGATGTCGCTCGACACCGTGCTCGGATGGTTCTATTCGATTGTGGTGTCGGTGATCCTGACCGGACAGACACTCGACAACTGGCCGTGGAAGCTATTCGGCGGCGGCGGAAAGACGGCGCTTGCCTCGACGATCGGCAACGCCCTGCTGGGGACGGCGATCTACTTCGTGATGCTCCCGCTGGCAAAGCTGCTCGTCGGTTCGCAGGCCTCGGCCGAACTGGGCAACACCATCCATCAGTTCCCCGCACAGATCGGTGTGTGCTGGGCATTCTGGATGATCTTCTGGGCGAACGGCTTCGGCAACCGATTCGCACCCGCGGTCCGCGCGGCGCTGACCTTTGTCCTGGCCGTCGGAACCTTCCTACTCTACTACCGGTTTGCCGCCGGCAACGTCCTCCACGAACCCGCCGTCGCCTCCGGGTTGGCCGGTAACGCATTGGGATTCGTCGACTGGCTGGTCCTGTGGACGCTGATCTACGTCGTCGCATTCGAGTCGATGGGGTTGCGCCGACTGGTCGACGATCCGGAGTCGGCGGACGTGCGTTAGCAGGGAGTTCGGCCGCAGCTGAGCCCGGCCTCGCCTGTTTTCAGTCATTCTGCGAGTAGCTCCGCAGCAAAAGCCCAGGTCGCGAGGGCTGGGCTACTTTGCGAATGACTGAAAACAGGCGAGTGGTCGTGGCTGCGCCTCTGAACTGGCCATGAAGTATCGATAACGCACCAGAGATTCTTTATGCTGAATCGATGTGGCTGGGGATACTCCTCGGGGCCGGATCGCTCGCGCTACCCGCCGCCCTCCTCGCCCTGTTTGCCAGGCATCTTCGGCGCCGACAACGGCAGCGCACCCTCGGGGGTTACAACAGTGCCGTACTGGGCTACACCTACGGCGGGGGTCCCGCCTACGATCCACCAGCACGCACCGACAGTGCTGCGTGGACAACGACAATCGAGCAACACCCTCCGACGAGGAAGTCACCGCTTGACGACAGGCTGGCCGAATCAGGCTCGCCGCCGGGATGGACGAGGTACGAAACCAGCTTCGGCACAAAGGGTCTCGAGGCTCGTCGCTTGCGCTCCTCGGCACCTCGACCATCATGAGGAGACAGCAGGCGAGTCGGGACCATCATAAGAACGAGCAGGCGACTCGGGACCACCGGCGGGGAGGACGGCGAGTGGGTTGTAGCCATCGATCCCCACAGCGGCGGAGCGCAGCCGGACATATCGATCAATTCGCCCATAACGCTTGCGGATTCGCGGAAAGTGGGGACGATTACCTACGCTAAGAAAATGCCTGATCCTGCACCTGCCGGCCACAGGCCGTCGCCTCTGCACTGGGCGCACGCCCACGTCGTCGAGCGCCACCTGCATTCATTGGCCGCGCTCATCCGCCGCAAGCCTCCGCTGACACAGGAGTCGATCACTGTTGTCGACCAGCCGATGCTCAAGCGAGCGATCGGGGCGGCGGCGCTGGGAAACATGATGGAGTGGTTCGACTTCGGTGTGTACGGCTACCTCGCCGCCACGCTGGGCAAGGTCTTCTATCCGGATGCGTCGTCGAGCGCGCAGCTGCTGGCCACCTTCGCGACCTTCGCCGCGGCGTTCCTCGTGCGTCCGCTCGGCGGGTTCTTCTTCGGCCCGCTCGGTGATCGGGTCGGCAGGCAGAAGGTGCTCGCCGTCACGATGATCATGATGGCCGCCGGCACCTTCGCGGTCGGCTGCATCCCGTCCTACGGCGTCATCGGCATCTGGGCACCGATCCTTTTGCTCGTGGCGCGCATGATCCAGGGGTTCTCCACCGGCGGTGAATACGGTGGGGCCACCACCTTCATCGCGGAGTACTCCCCCGATCGCCGACGCGGATTCCTGGGCAGCTGGCTCGATTTCGGCACATTCATCGGCTACTCGCTCGGCTCCCTGATGGTGACCGTGCTCAATGCCGCGCTCGGCGACGACACGATGACGTCGTGGGGGTGGCGCATTCCGTTCTTCATCGCGGGTCCGATGGGACTGATCGGCCTCTACCTGCGGATGCGGTTGGAAGATACGCCGGCATTCCAGAAGCAGCTCGACGAACACGACGCCAAGGTCAAACAGACCGAGAGCGCCGGCCGCGAGATCGGCACCATCTTCGTTCGCTTCTGGCGACCGCTGCTGGTGTGTATCGGCCTGGTCATTCTCTACAACGTCACCAACTACATGATCACCGCTTATCTACCAACCTATTTCACCGACGTCATCGGTCGCGGCCAGCTCAGCTCCGACCTCCTGGTGTTGCTGTCGATGCTGGTGGTGGTCGCCCTGATCGTGTTCCTCGGTCGGCTCAGTGACCACATCGGCCGTCGACCCATCTTCGCAATCGGCGCGATCTTGCAAATCGTGGTCGCCGTACCGTGTTTCATCCTGTTCGGGATGGACACCATCTGGGCGCCGATCGTCGCATGCGTGGTGTTCGGCGTCATCCTGGCATGCTTCGCCGCGCCGACCGCCTCGACGCTGCCCGCCCTGTTCCCGACCTCGGTACGCTACGGAGCGCTGTCGATCGGATTCAACATCGCGGTCTCGGCGTTCGGCGGCACCACCCCTCTGGTCACCTCGGCGCTGGTGAGCGCCACCGGCAATCACCTGATGCCCGGCTTCTATCTGATCGGCAGCGGGATCGTCGGCCTGGTTGCCGTCCTGTTCCTCCGCGAATCAGCCCGACAGCCGCTGAACGGCTCACCACCACAGGTGGATACACCGGCCGAGGCCGAGCGCACCTATGCCGTGGCCCGCGAATCTGCGGCGGCGCTGAGCGCCTGATCCGGGCGCTGCTCTCAGACCGAGCAGTTCGGCGAGGTGACGTCCGCTCCGCCGGCGATCCGGCTGACGACGCCGTTGCTGATGGTGAACGAGAGTTGTCCACCGGGGACTGTGGCGAAGTATCCGGGCCGGGCGAAGGGACCGTTCTGCGGAATCGGTTGGGCGTCAGGGTATGCGGCGGTCACAGCGCTTTGCGGGTCGCCGAGTCCGACACCCTTCTCGGTGGTGACCGCAGGACCGGTGGCGCTGGTACCGGAGGCCACCACGCACCGGACGGGATCGCCGTCGACGTAGAGTTCGTTCTGCCTGTTCATGGCGGGACCGCGCGCTCCGTCGCCCTTGACCTGGAACGTCAATCCCGTTGCTGCAGCGGCTGCTTGCACCGACATGCCAACCTTGACCACCCCCAGTGACGTGGGCGTGATCGTCAGCTGATCCCCGGACCAGGCACCGGAACCCGATGCGGCAGTGCTGGTGGCGGCTGTCGATGAGCCGGTGTCGGGCGAACCCGGGTCGACGTAGTCGCCTGAGCAGATGTTGATGTAGCGGCTCGGGTCGAAGTGTTCGCCGTGCTGTGGGAAGAACCATTCGATGGCCTGATACCGCTGTGCTCCGTCGCAGGTACCGAGATTGAAGGCGACGACGGTGGCTTGTTCGGCATGTTGTTCGGCAACGATCTCACCGGAGCCTCCGTACAGGGCCGAGCCGGTTCCGGTGGCCTGCGGGCCGCCCCACGACGACCACACCACGTTGCTCACCAGGCCCGTGGGATCGCCGCCGTTGAAGATCTCCGACGGTCGGACCTCGCCGTATCCCTTTTGATAGGGGCTCCACACCTTGCCGAGCGTCGCGTTGACCACCAGTGGCGCCGCACTCGACGACGCAGTCGAGTCAGCGCCAGAACCATGCTCCCCGGAGGCCGAACCATTCACCGACGAGCACGCCGCCGTCGCGGTGAGCAGTGCCGCACAACCAAGAGTGAGCATCACCCGGGCAAGTCGCATCATGTCTCCTTGAAAGATCCTGCGGCGCAGGCTCGGAGCCTAACAGTGCGCCGCCTCTGCGGCCGGCCGATCATCCCGGGGGCGTGGCCGCGTTCGTATGTTCGGACGACAGCGCGCGGCGCCGCATTCCCCGATGTCCGACAAAACCGACAGTGCAGTCGCCGGCCGTTCATTTCCGAGTACCGCCCATGCGCCACACAGCTTCTGTTCAGGGTGACCAAAAGGGTGCCGCAATTGCCACGAGCACAGATTGTTGCGTGATGCGCAACGCCTGGGTGCCTGCTGGAAGGAGGAGAGGTGACCATCTCGCCCGAGACCGACAGCGCGACCACCGCGTCCGCAGCCGGGCCCGCGCTACGCGCCGAACATGTCTACAAGGTGTTCGGACGCCGACCCGACGAGGCCGTCAAGCGCCTCCGCGAGGGCGCCGACGCCGACGACGTGAAGGACCTCGGTACCGCCGCGGTCATCGACGCCACCTTCGATGTCGCGCCCGGCGAGATCTTCGTCGTGATGGGGTTGTCCGGATCGGGCAAGTCGACGTTGATCCGCACCCTCAACGGACTGTGGAAGCCGTCGGCCGGTTCGGTGTTCGTCGGCGATATCGATCTCGCCGCGGTGAACGACAAGCACCTGCGGCAGATCCGCCGCGACTCGATTTCCATGGTGTTCCAGCACTTTGCGCTCCTGCCGCACCGCAGCGTCCGCGATAACGCCGCCTATGCATTGCGGGAAAAGGGAATTGCCAAGGCCGAGCGGCTCGAGCGCGCCGACCACTGGCTCGAGACGGTCGGTCTGCACGGGTGGGGCGACCGTTATCCCCGCCAGTTGTCCGGCGGTATGCAACAGCGCGTCGGATTGGCGCGTGCGCTGGCCGCCGAGACCCCGATTCTGTTGATGGACGAGGCCTTTTCAGCACTCGACCCGCTGATCCGCCGGGAGATGCAGGATCAACTCGTCGAATTGCAGGCGTCCCTGGGCAAGACGATCGTGTTCATCACCCATGATCTCAACGAGGCGATGTACGTCGGCGACCGGATCGCCGTCATGCGATCCGGTCGGATCGTCCAGATCGGTTCGGCCGAACAGATTCTCACCGAGCCCGCCAACGACTACGTCGCCAAGTTCACCGCCGAGGTCGACCGCACCCGCGTGCTCACCGCCGCGTCGGTGCTGCAACCCGCGCAGGTGACACTGCCCGTCACCGCCGAACCGCAGGAGGCGATCATCGCGATGCGTCACCACCAGACCGATCGCGCCCTGGTCACCGACGACGGCCGACTGTTGGGCTATCTCACCGACGACGACATCGCCACCATGCCCGACGACCCGCCGGATCTGCGGCCACTCGTGCGCACCGACTCGCTGGTCCGGGTCAACGCTTCGACCCCGATCGCGGAATTGTTCGCTCCGTCAGCACAATCCGTGGTCCCGCTGGTGGTGACCGACGACGACGGCCGGTTGCGCGGGGTGATCCCGCGGACCAGCCTGCTGGCTGCGCTCGCCCCGCGTGAGGAGGACAACGCATGAGCTTCGTCAACCCGCGCATCCACGTCGGCGACGCCATCGAGTCCGCCTTCAATTGGCTGACCGACCATGCCGGTTGGCTGTTCGACGCCATCAAGACGGTGATCACCGGTCTCTACGATGCGTTCAACACGGTGTTGTCGAGTCCGCCGTACTACGTGATGATCGTGATCTTCGCGGCGCTGGCGTTGCTGGCCGCCGGGTGGCGGCAGGGGTGGAAGCTCGCGATCTTCGCGGTGATCGGCTTCTACTTCATCCGCGCCTTCGACCAGTGGGTCAACGCGATGAACACCATTGCACTGGTGCTGGTCTCGGTGATCATTGCGCTGATCATCGCGTTGCCTATCGGTATCCTCGCCGCCCGCAGCCGGGTGGTCTCGTCGATCGTGCGCCCCGTTCTCGACCTGATGCAGACGCTGCCCGGGCTGGTCTATCTGGTCCCGGTGATCATCGTGTTCGGCATCGGCCCCACTCCGGGTGTGGTGTCGACACTGATCTTCGCCATGCCCCCGGGTATCCGCTTGACCGAGTTGGCGATCCGTCAGGTCGATCCCGAAGTGGTCGAGGCCGGACAGGCTTTCGGCTCCAGCCCGGCCCGCATCCTCGGCCAGATCCAGATCCCATTGGCCATGCCCACGATCATGGCAGGTATCAATCAGGTCATCATGCTGGCACTGTCGATGGTCGTCATCGCCGGGTTCGCCGGTGCCGGCGGGCTCGGCGGCCAGGTCAACGAGGCGTTGCAGACGCTCAACCTCTCACTCGGTTCCGAAGCCGGTCTGGCCGTGGTGATCATCGCCGTCTACCTCGACCGGCTGAGTTCGGCGATCGGTAACCGCGGCCGCGTCGCACAACTCTGAACACCCGAGACCGTGAAGTAGGGAAAGAGGGTAGGTAGAGATGAGAAAGATGACGAGAAAGCTCGGGGTGCTCGCCGCCGTGGTGACGGTCGGCGCGCTGGCGCTGAGCGGCTGTGGTGCGTCGAACTCGAACTCCGACAGCGGCTCCGGCGGCACCACCAGCGCCACCAACGATCTCGCGTCGAAGTACGCGAATTGCTCGCTGACGCAGGGCAAGGCACCCGCGGGCAGCCTCGGCGCCGGCAACGACACCAACGTCACCATCGGTGCGTTCAGCGGATGGGACGAGTCGACGGCCACCGCCTACCTGATGAAGAACATCCTGCAACGCAACGGCTACACCGCCGACGTCAAAACCCTCGACGCGGCAGCCGCTTTCACCGCGGCGTCCAAGGGTGACGTCGACGTGCTCACCGATGTGTGGTTGCCGAGCACGCACAAAACCTACATCGACCGCTACGGCGACCAGCTCGAACCGCTCGGCTGCTGGTACGACAACGCGAAACTGACCATCGCCGTCAACGATTCGTCGCCCGCGCAGTCGATCGGCGACCTGAAATCGATGGCGTCGCAGTACAACAACACCCTCGTCGGCATCGAGCCCGGCGCCGGTGAGACCGCGATCGTCAAGGACAAGGTGATCCCGGCGTACGGTCTGCAGGATCTCACCTTCACCACCTCGTCCACCGCGGCGATGCTCGCCTCGATCCGCAAGGCCGAAGCCGACAACACCAACGTCGCGGTCACCCTGTGGAAGCCCCATTGGGCTTACTCCGCGTTCAAGATCCGTGACCTGCAGGACCCGAAGGGCGCGCTCGGCGGCAAGGAAGGCCTGTGGAACTTCGCCACCAAGGGCTTCGGTGAGAAGGCACCCAAGGCCGCGCAGCTGTTCAAGAATCTCGTCGTCCCCGACGCCGACCTGTCGGAGCTGGAAAATCTGATGACCCAGAAGTACGGCGGCAACAATCCCGACGGCGCGGTGACCGAATGGTTGTCCACGCATCCGCAATTCGAGAGCCAGATCGTGGCCGCCCAGCTCGGCTGAGCACACTGACCGATCGACGAGCGCGCCCCCGGCCGATGGTTGGGGGCGCGCTCGTGCCCAATCCGCAACCTGTCTGCCAGGCAATCCTCACGATGTCGTCAGCGGCTCACCAGGCCACAAGCGCATCGTGGATTCTGGTGAGCCACTTCCGTGCCCACCGACGTTCCACCGGCGTCTGCGGAGGTTGATCATGAGTGTGGTTGTCGGGCTTCATCTCCAATCCGACCACGTGCGCGTTGCGGTCATTCGCGACGCGTCTTCCGGCGGCCGAACGGCCACCGCCGACCGATCTGTCGGTTCCGTCCGGATCGACTCGCAGTACACCTTCCCGGCCGCGCTGCGCTGGCCCGCGCACACCGCCGCAGCCCTGCCCGATCGGCGTCACGCCGATGCCACCTACCGCCACTTCGTCGACCATCTGGGTGATCCACGTCCGCTGAGCGCACCCGGCGGTCCGGACCGTCTCGCCGACGACCTCGCCGCCCGGCTGCTCGTCGTCCTGGTCGCGCACCTCGAGGCCACCGTCGGCGAACATGTCGCACGGCTGCTCATCGCGCACCCGACCTATTGGACCGTCCCGCAGGTATCGCTGTTCCACCGCAGTCTCGTTGACGCCGGACTCGCCGACCATCGGGCGCTGCTGCTCGTTCCCGACACCGACGCCGCGCTCGAATGGGTGGACCACTGCGACGGTCTCGACCGGGCGCATAGCGTGACCGTCTGCGACCTGCGCGACGACAGCGCCGTGGTCGCCCATGCGCGTCGGCCACGCTCGGGACATCTAACGACCATCACCGCGCACCGCTTTCCCGGGTTGGGCGTGTGCCACCTCGACGACCGTCTCGAGCATCGGGTCCTGGCGAAGGCGGCGCAGGCCGGGCACCCGGTGCCGCCGCATCCGGCGCTACTCGCCCAGGTGCGAGCGCACTGCGCGGAAGTCCGAACCACGTTGCGCACCATGTCGACCCGCATGGAGGTCGTCACACCAGGTGTCCGCGGACTCGAGCAGCACGGTGTGACGCTCACCCTCGACGACCTCTACGGCCTCGCCCGCCCGCAGGCGGCGGAGATCGTGCGCGCCCTGCAGCGCTGCGGCGACACCGATCCCGGTCCCGACCACGTCGTGCTCATCGGCACCGCCCCGACGTTCCCGCTGCTCGCCGACAGCGTGGCCGCCCGGTTCGACTGTCCCGTCGTCATCCCCGCCGACGCCGAGTTCGTCTGTGCGCGAGGCGCAGCGCTGCTTGCCGCCACCTCGACGGTGGTGACCCCGATGACGCAGGCGTGAGGAGTACCACCCTCGCCTGAGCCCGATTCGCGCCGCAAATGCACGTCACCCAGTAGCGTTGGCGTCGTGCAGAACACGGTGCATCTGATTGCGTACGCGGATCGGTTCGGTGGCAGCCTCGCCGGGCTCACCGCACTCCTGCGAGGCCCCTTCGACGGTGTGTTCGGCGGGGTGCATGTGCTGCCGTTCTTCACCCCGTTCGACGGTGCCGACGCCGGATTCGACCCCGTCGACCACACCCGCGTCGACCCCCGGCTGGGGAGCTGGGCCGACATCACCGACCTCGCGACCACGCACGAGGTGATGGCCGATCAGATCATCAACCACGTGTCGGCGGACTCGGCACAGTTTCGTGACGTCGTCGCCCACGGCAACGAGTCGGACTATGCGCCAATGTTTCTCACCCTGTCGTCGGTGTTCCCGAACGGTGCCACCGAGGACCAGCTGACGGCCATCTACCGGCCGCGGCCCGGGTTGCCGTTCACGGCCATCGCGCTCGGCGGGCGCGTGCGGTACGTGTGGACCACCTTCACCGCCGCCCAGATCGACATCGACGTGCGGTCGGCGCCGGGCCGGGCTTACCTCGACTCGATCCTCGACGCGGCCACCGATGCCGGGGTGAGCGCGCTACGTCTCGACGCCGTCGGATATGCGATCAAGACACCGGGAACCTCGTGTTTCATGACACCCGAGACCATCGCCTTCATCGACGAGTTCGCGGCGAAGGCGCACACGCGGGGTGTCGAGGTCCTCGTCGAGGTGCACTCGCATTTCGCGCGGCAGATCGCCATCGCGCGCTCGGTCGACCGCGTCTACGACTTCGCTCTGCCCGCATTGGTGTTGCACACCCTGTACACCGCCGATGCGCAGGCGCTGGTTCGGTGGCTGCAGATCCGCCCCGACAACGCCGTCACCGTCCTCGACACCCACGACGGCATCGGGGTCGTCGACGTCGGACCCGACCCGGTCGAAGGTCCAGGGCTGCTCACCCCCGTGCAGGTTCACGAGCTCGTCGAGGAGATTCACCGGCGCACCGGCGGGACGAGTCGCCTTGCGACGGGCACATCGGCTGCGAATGTCGATATCTATCAGGCGAATTCGACGTTCTACGATGCTCTCGGCCGTGACGACGAGCGCTATCTGAGCGCCCGCGCGCTGCAGTTGTTCGTGCCGGGCATCCCGCAGGTCTACTACGTCGGGCTGCTGGCCGGCGGCAACGACATGGAGTTGCTCGATCGGACCGGCGTCGGCCGCGACATCAATCGTCACCACTACACGCATGCCGAGATCGCCGAGGACCTCCGCCGCCCGGTGGTCGGGGCGCTGCTGGCGTTGTGCCGGTTCCGCAACACCCATCCGGCGTTCGACGGGCCGTGTGAGACCACACTCGCCGACGGGCATCTGCGGTTGCTGCGGCGCGGACGTGCGGTGGCGGGGGCATGGGCGCGCGCCGACATCGATCTCGCGACCGGTGTCACCCAGGTGGCCTGGGGCGACGGCGATCGCGAGTGGTCAGCGCCCGTCGCCGAGCTAGCGAGCAGGTGGGGCGTGTCGTCCGAGGTGAGCTGACGCCGGCCGTTCCGAAAGTGTCGTACCCCTGCCCTATCGTCATCGGTGAAGGGAACGTCCCCTTCGCGACCGGAGGGAGAAACGATGCGCACCAATGATTTCGATGCATCCATCGACGACGCCTGGCAGGAGTTCCGCACCGAACTCGCCGCATTCCTCCGTGAGCTGACCGCCGCCGATCTCACCTGGATCGAACAGGACCCCAGCATCCCGGAGGGCCCGCACGGGCGGATCGACATCCGGTACACGCGGGCGCATCGGGTGCGGTTGACCCTAGACCCGTTCACCTTGCACACCTCCGTCGACTGCTACCGGGTCCAGGTCGGGCAACTGCGCGCACTCGGTTGGCGCCGGCTGGCCGACGGTTCCTACATTCTCGAGGGTGGACATGCCCGCGCCGACGAGATGGCCGCTGCCATCGTCAACACCTTCCGTCAGGTGTGGGAGACGGTGCATCCGACATTCCTGCGCGCGCCGTTTCTCGCCGACGAGCCGCCCCGCGTCGAGCCCACGCTGCGCGCCGGGGTCGTCCCGCACGGTCCGGAACATCTGCGGACTCTCGTCGTCTCGATGCTCAAGGAGGTCACCGGCCAACGCATCGAGGTCGACGACGACGGAGACGTCGTGTTGCCGACCGAGCCGCCGTCGTGGTTGCGGGTGTACGAGGATCTGCCGCGGTTGGTGGCGTTCGCGATGCTCACCGATTCCGTCTCCGATCCCCTCGTCGCGGCACCCTACATCGCAGCGCAACCGACCTCGCGCGACGGTATCCGGGTGATGCTGCGTCAACGGCAGGTGTTCGCGCACCGCGTCATCGACGTCACCGTGTTCTCCGGCGACAACCTGCGGGCCGGCCTGGCCGACTGGTTCGGCTTCATCGACGACGACGTGCCGCGCATCGTCGCACGCGTGCGTTCAGGCGCCGATACCGTTGGTGTGGAAGCGAATTCGCCGGCCGAAGCCGAGGATTCGGATCCGTTGCCGGACACCCTGCTGGCGGTGCTGCAACTCGACACCGACAACGCGGTGCTCAGTCCCCGCGAGATCGCCCAGATCTGCGGGTACGACCGCTCGGAGATGCTGCAGTTGATCCGCACGTGTGAGGAGCAGTATCTGTCGTGGGCGCAGTCCGCCGAGGAGGCCGACGATCCGGAGGAGGCGCAGGCGTGCCGCCACGAGGAGCAGGGCTGGCGGGTGACCACCGACAAGTTCCGTGCCGCCCTGCGGGTGGTGGTCCTGCCCGACGACGAGCCGCGGCCCCGGATGCGTCCGGCTGGGTGAGGGTAGGTCTCTCCTTATTCTCACTTAGCAGATAAGCGAGAGTATGGTGGGCGCATGTTCTCAGCTATTTCGTTCAGATAGGTGAACGTCGCGAATGTGGCCGGCCATCGACTATGAGTACCTCGACTGGACACCGACAATTCCGGCCGAGTTGCTCACGCGTGCGCAGCGGGACCGTCATCGCGGATACTACCGCGCCGCCGTCGTGCCGCTCATCGCCGACAAGACTCCGGCTGTCCCGGCGCCGCTGGCGACACTGGTATCCGAGGCAAGTGCGATGATCGCCCGTTTCGACGCCGAGTTCGGCAGCGAGATAGCGTCGTTCGCCACCATCCTGCTCCGCTCCGAGTCTGCCTCGTCATCCCAGATCGAAAACCTCTCGTCCGGCGCAAAACAGATAGCCCTCGCACAGCTCGGGAGCACCGAGAAGCGCAACGCGACCGCCATCGTCGGCAACGTCGCTGCGATGAGCGCGGCGATAGCGCTGGCCGACCGATTGGACGCCGACACCATTCTTGCCATGCATCGCGCACTGCTCGAGAACCACGATCCGGCGATCGCCGGCGCCTGGCGCACCGATCAGGTATGGATCGGTGGCTCGGGAGTGGGTCCACACGGCGCCGACTTCGTAGCCCCCGCCGCGCGATACGTGCCCCAACTCATCGATGATCTGCTGATTTTCGCGCGCCGCACAGATCTGCCGCCACTGCTCGCCACCGCAATCGCACATGCCCAGTTCGAGACGATCCACCCCTTTCCGGACGGGAACGGACGCACCGGTCGGGCGCTGGTGCAGTCCATGTTTCGCCACCACGGAATGACCCACACCGTCACGATTCCGGTCTCGACAGGACTACTCGCCGACACCGGACACTATTTCGCCACCCTCGATGCGTATCGCGAAGGCGATGTCGTCCCCATCATCGAGACGATGGCCAACGCAGCGATGTCTGCGATCGCGCAAGCAACCGACCTGGTGTCGGAGCTTCGGCGAATCCGCAGTCACTGGAGCGATATCGTCCGGGTTCGTGGTGGGTCATCGGCTCAACGGCTTCTCGATGTTGTTCTGCGCCAACCGGTCGTGGACACCAAGACGGTGGCCGGCGAGCTCGGCATCTCGCCGACAAATGCCGGCCGGGCCATCGCCCCGCTCGTGGAGGCCGGTGTACTGGTGGAATTCACCGGCTTCCGGCGTAACCGGATGTGGCAAGCCATCGAGGTGACAGCAGCACTCGATGACTTCGCGGCGCGGGCGATGCGGCGCCTGCAGTAATGCTGCGAGTACGTCGTGGCGATCGCTACTTCTTCTTCGTCAGCGACGACTCCTTGTGTGCGGCTTTCGCTCCGGTCTTGTCGGATTCGACGATCCAGTAGGGCTCGTCATCGGACGCGTTGAACTTCTGGCCCTCGAACGTGAACGGGGAGGTGCGTTTCTCGCGAGCCGTGCCATGTGTGGTGCCCTGCGAGGTGTTCCATTCGACGATGTCGTTGGTGGTGATGGACATGAGCCGAGGATGGTCCGCTCATTGGGCGCCGTCACCGGAGAGGCTGAGGTTGATGCGCAGTCGACACCCCGGCGAGCATGTGGTCACGCGCCGGTCACGTCAGGCGGAAGTCCTCGGCCACCTCGGCGGCTCGGTGCAGTTGGTCGGGGTCGGCGCTGGTGGGAATCAGCTGGACCTCGTCGGTTCCGATGTCGGCGAACGCCGTCAGCACCGCCCGCAATTCGTCCTCGGTCCCGGCCCAGCCGGTGGTCGGGGCCATCGCGTCGACGAACTCCGCCGGTATCCAGTTCATGTAGCGACGCAGGTGTCGGTGGATCTGTGCGCGCGGCGCGTCGCCGTCGCCGAAGGCGAACCAGAACGAGGTGGCCAGGTGCGGCGGCGGCCTCCCCGCGTCGGCCCACGCGGTACGTGCGATGTCGAAGAGTTCGCGTTGCCGCGTGAGATCGAGGTCGAGGGTCACCCCGGCGACACCGGACGCCCAGGCGGCGGCGCTGCGGATGGTGGCCGGACCCGTTGTCCCGACATGTAATTCGGGACCGCCGGCCTGGACGGGCGACGGCCCGACCGGTCGGGTGGCGCCGGTGAGGTTCTCCCCCGCCCACACCAAGCGCATTATCTGGGCACGTTCACCGAGGACGCGCATACGTTGGGTGGCGAGGTCGGCGCCCACGGCGCGATAGTCCTCGTGGCGGCCGCCGATACCCAGGCCCACGGTGAGCCGGCCGCCGCTGAGCATGTCGCCGGTGGCCAGTGCCTT
>NZ_MVPX01000410.1:0-15020 GCF_002043085.1 Gordonia sp. i37
GATGACGCGCATCCCGGAGGTCGAGGCCGTCTACACGATCGCGGGCGATCCCGACATGCTCGTCAAGGTGCGCGCACGCGACCACAGCCACCTCCAGCAGGTGATCAATCACCTGCGCCGCGGCGGCAAGGCCACCGGCACGAAGACCATGATCGTGCTCGGCTCGTGGCATCGGTGAGCGCAAAGAACATGAACTGATCACCCGGATTCGTTGAATCTTTTGCGTTCACGAGCGGATTCGACGATTCTTCTCGACGTGTCCCACGTCACACTGCTTGCATGAACGGCACTACCGGCTTCCGACTGTCCGACGAGACCGGGCGACAGTGCACGCGGTGACCCCGCGCGCCCCGCCCCGACAGCCCACCCCTGGGGGTCGGTAGCCAGATGCGCTCTGCGCCTAGCGAACCCGCTGTGAGGAGACACCCATGCCCGGAACCGGGATGTGGCGGACAAAATCCGTCGAGCAATCGATCGCCGAGACCGATGAACCGCGCAGCAAGTTGCGCAAGGATCTGACGACACGTGACCTGACCGCCTTCGGCGTCGCCGTGGTCATCGGCGCAGGCATCTTCACGCTCACCGCCCGCACCGCGGGCGACCTGGCCGGACCGTCGGTCTCGTTGGCCTTCGTCCTCGCGGCGGTCGCCTGCGGGCTGGCTGCCCTGTGCTACGCGGAGTTCGCGTCCACGGTGCCCGTCGCCGGCAGCGCCTACACGTTCTCCTACGCCACCTTCGGCGAGTTCATCGCATGGATCATCGGCTGGGACCTGATTCTCGAATTCGCCTTGGCCAGTTCGGTGGTGGCCAAGGGGTGGTCGCTCTACCTCGCCGATTTCATCGGCACGTCGACCACCGTCGCGATCGGCGGGTTCAAGGCCGACTGGGGCGCGGTGCTGATCATCGGGGCGATCACGTTGACTCTTGCCTTCGGCGTGAAACTCTCGTCGCGTGTGTCCACCATCATCACCGCCATCAAGGTGGCTGTCGTGCTGCTGGTGATCATCGTCGGCGCGTTCTTCATCAACACCGACAACTACCATCCGTATGTGCCTGCCGCCGAACCGAACACAAGCGGGGCGTCGGGTCTGCACCAGACGTTGTTCGCCATGCTGAGCGGATCCGACGGCAGCAACTACGGGTGGTACGGCCTGCTGGCGGCGGCGAGCCTACTGTTCTTCGCGTTCATCGGATTCGACGTCGTGGCGACCACCGCCGAGGAGACCAAGAACCCGCAGAAGTCCATCCCGCGTGGCATTCTCGGCTCGCTGGCGATCGTCACCGTGCTGTACGTGGCGGTCACCATCGTGCTGACCGGCATGGTGAGCTACCAGCAGCTACGCACCGGCAGCCCGCTGGTCGGCGACGGAAGCGCGACCCTGGCAACGGCTTTCGAGGCACATGGGGTGACGTGGGCCGAGACCGCCATCAACGTCGGTGCGCTCGCCGGTCTGACGACCGTCGTCATGGTGATGATGCTCGGGCAGACCCGAGTCCTGTTCGCGATGTCGCGCGACGGCCTGATCCCGCGGTCGTGGGGCACCACCAACAAATCCGGGAACCCGGTGCGTATCACCATGATCGTGGGTGTCGTCGTCGCCGTGATCGCCGCGGTGTTCCCCATCGAGACCCTGGAGCAGATGGTCAACATCGGCACCCTGTTCGCCTTCGTCCTGGTGTGCGCCGGCGTCCTCGTCCTGCGCAAGACCCGCCCCGATCTCAAACGCGGATTCCGGGTGCCCGGCAGCCCGTTCGTGCCGATCGTCGCGATCGTGGCCTGCGGCTGGCTGATGATCAATCTGTCCGTCGAGACCTGGATTCGTTTCGTGGTGTGGATGCTCGTCGGGATCGTCGTCTACGCCCTCTACGGTCGTCGACACTCGGTGCTGGGGTTGCGCGCACGCGCGGCGCGTGACGCTGAGGCCGGCTCGTCGGAATTCTCCATCGTGCTAACCGAGATCGTGCAGACCGAGGCAGTGATCGATGAAGCGGCCGAGGACCGGGTCCCAGCCCGCGACTGAGCGTCCGAAACCCGCCGACAGCGCCCGTCACAACGCCGACAGCGCCCAGCTGGGCGTCGAGAGCGCTCTGACGGGCGCTGTCGGCGGTCTACAGAGCGCTGTCGGCGAAAAGCCGGGCGCCGTCGGGGCGGTCAGCGGAACCTGATCAGAGAGCGCCCTTGTCCGCATCACCCGCGGGCACTGCGGTGAAGGTTTTGACGTCGAGCGGGCCGGCCAGCAATCCGCCGATCGCGGCTCCGAGTTCGGTCAGCGCGGGGGCGCCGCCGTGGACTTTGAGGGCATCGGCGGATTCCCACTTCTCGATCATCACGAACTCGTTGCCGGTGGCCGACTGGTGCAGTGCGTACAGCTCGCAGCCCGGCTCCTGGTGCACCTTGTCGATGGCGGTCAGGATGGCCGCACGGACCTCCTCTTCCTTACCGGGTTGCGGGGAAATCGTTGCCACCACGATCACTGCGGACATCGTCGTCACTCACCTTCGTCTCGTCGAACACAATCTCGGATGACGCTACGCCGGATCGCGGCGCAGGGGAACAGACTGCTGCGGAACAGACTGCTGCAGAACGGGCTCAGGCCAACAGTCGCCACAGCCCGATCAGCCCGACCACGACGATGAGGATCCGCAACGCCGTCGGCGGGAGCCGGCGCCCGTATCGGGCGCCGAGGACCCCACCGACCAGCGACCCGACGGCGATCAACCCGGCCGCGGTCCAGTCGATGCGATCGAAGGCCACGATCGTGTAGGTCACCGCCGCAACCACATTCACGATCAGCGAGAGCAGGTTCTTGGCGGCGTTGAGGCGCTGGAGGTCGTCGGGGGCGATCACGCCGAGCGCCCCGATCAGCAAGATGCCCTGCGCGGCAGTGAAGTACCCGCCGTAGATGCCGACAAGGAAGGTTGCCGTGGTCATCGCGGCGATCCTGGTGGGGCTCAGCGGAAACGCCTCGGTCACGGCTCCGGTATGGCCGAGGATCCCGGATCGGCTCAGCGACCATCGCTGGATGCGTGGTCCGGCGACGACCAGGATCAGCGCCCCGACCAACAGGACCGGCACGACCTTCTCGAACACCGTCTCCGGCAGATGCAGGAGCAGGAAGCACCCCAGCAGTGCGCCGAGGAAGGAGCCGGGCATCTGCCAGCGCAGCCGTGGCCACTGTCCCTGCAGTTCGCGGCGATAGCCCCAGGTTCCCGACACACCGCCGGCGACCAGACCGATCGCGTTGGAGATCGTGGCCGTCACCGGCGGCACCCCGAACGACACAAGGGTGGGGAAGGTGATCAGCGTGCCGCTGCCGACCAGCGCGTTGATGGCGCCCGCTCCCACTCCCGCGGCGAGGACGGCAATGAGCTCCCAGGTGGACATGGCCTCCAGGGTGCCCGGTGGTCCGGGCGGGATGGTCAGGTGGGTGGGGTCGGCGAGTCCGCTATTCCACGAAGGTGATCGGCAACGATCCCCACGCGCGCAGCGTGTTGTTGTGGTGTCGACGCGGCGTGGCGGTGAGTTCGATGCGTCGGAAACGGCGCGCAAGGGCGGTCAGGACGGCCTCGGCTTCCAGGCGCGCGACGTGCTGCCCGACGCACTGGTGAATGCCCATCCCGAATCCGACGTGACCGGACGGGTTGCGGGTGATGTCGAAGGCGTCGGGGTTGTCCCAGTGGCGCGGATCGCGATTGGCCGATCCGAGGAACATCAGGATCTTCTTGCCCTCGGGGATCAGAACGTCGCCGACCAGGATGTCGCGGGTGGCGGTACGGAAGAAGGTCTGCACCGGGGCCTCGACACGCACGGCCTCGTCGAATGCGATACGGGCGAGAAAAGGATTGGCGCGCAACAGGTCCCACTGGTCCGGGTTGGTCGCGAAGGCGTGCAAGACCGCGGCCAACCCGTGCACGGTGGTGTCGACGCCGGCCGAGAGGAGCGACCGCACGATCGTCGGCGCCTGATCGGTGGTGATGTCACCGCGATCGGCCGCAGCCCAGATCTGCGCACCAAAGGTGCCGTGGCCATCGCGGCCGACCGGCGTCAACCGGTCTCGCCCGCATTGCTCGTTGACCCAGCCGGACACCGCGGCAATCCGGGGCTCACCGGCGACGACGAGGTCGTTGTGCGGGCCGAAGGAGTTGAACAAGTGATCGCCGTAGGGCAACAGGTTCTCCCGGCCGTCCGCCCCGATCCCGACCGCGTCGGGGAACACGCGCAGCGGGAACGCCTCGGCGATCTCCGGGACTGCGTCGATCGGCGTGTTCGCCGGGAGTGCGGCCACCAACTCGTCGGCATCGGCGCACCAGAGATCGCGTAAACGTCGCAGGGCCCGCACACTCAGGATCTCCGAGAGGACGGCGCGGGGCGCATCGTGGTGCGGCGGATCGGTTTCGAGCAACAGGCTCGGTGGTCGCCAGGGCTTCTCGAGCCGGAAGTTGCTCAGTCCGACGCCGGCGCCGGATTCGAAGTCCTGCCAATCGGTCAGCGCCGCATGCACTTCGGCGTAGCGCCCCATGGCATACAGGTCGTAACGGTTCAGATACACCACAGGACCGGAGTCGCGCAGCATGGCGTGGAAGGCGTCGGGCGACTCGAGGATGTCGTGGCCGAAGGGGTCGGCGTCGCTGAGTGGGGCGTGTGTCCGGGTGGTGTCGGTGGCGGTGGTCATGGTCTTCTCTTCAGAGGTCGAGGACGAGTGTGTCGGTGCAGGAACGGGATACGCAGATGAACATGCAGTCGTTCTGTTCTCGTTCGGAATCGGTCAACAATGAATCGCGGTGATCGGGACGGCCGTCGAGCACGCCGGTGTCGCAGGTGCCGCACGTGCCCTGGCGACACGACGACAGGACCGCAACCCCGGCGTCGGAGACGGCCTCGAGGATCGACCGGTCCGGGGGCACGGTGACGGTTTGTCCCGACCGACGCAACTCCACCTCGAACGGCCGGATCCGCACGGGTGCCGAGAGTTCTTTGGGGACAAAGTGTTCGACACGTACAGCGCCAACCGGCAGGGCCGCACCGGAATCGACGACGGCCGCGGTGAGTTCGACGGGCCCGCAGCAGTAGATCGTGGTTCCGGCGCCGACGGCGTCCAGTTCGGCGGCGAGGTCGGGACGTGGCCCCTCGTCGGTGGCATGGACCCGCACCCGCGGATCGTCGGCGAGTTCGTCCAGGTAAGCCATGGTGCGTCGCGACCGCCCGACATAGATCAACGTCCAGTCGATGCCCAGCAGGTCTGCCTGTCGGCACATCGGCAGGATCGGGGTGATGCCGATCCCACCCGCGACGAAGAGATACCGCTCGGCGGGCACCAGCGCGAAGTTGTTGCGCGGCCCGCCGATCGGCAGCGCGTCTCCTACCGCCAGCTGGTCATGAATGTATCGAGAACCGCCACGTGACAAGGGTTCTCGCAGAACCGCAATCCGGTAGTGGAACGGGTCCCAACGATCTCCGCACAGCGAGTATTGCCGGATGATGTCGCCGGGTAGGACGACGTCGATGTGTGAACCGGGCGACCAGTCGGGAAGTCGGTGTCCGTGCGCCTCGGCCAGGGTCAGTTCGACGACGCCGTCGGCGACGGGCGTGCCGGCGACGACGGTCATCACCAGGCCGTCGGCGGCGGCTGCGGCCACCAGACGGACCGGCGTGGACGACGCGTGCGGTGATGTGGTCATGGTCACAAGGGTTGGATATCGCCGACACCGCCCACAAGACGATTCCCATTGAATGGGAGTGCTACCACCGCCGTCAGCGCCGGTCGATCGGGCGACGCAGTTCGCGACCGATCCCTCGAGCCGCCGCCTGGAGTACCGCGACGTGGCTGGTCGGCCGGTCGTCGCGGGGAACCACCACCGAGATGGCCGCGACCACGAGGTCTTTGGAATCGCGGATCGGCACCGCGATCCCCGTCGCATCCTCGTGGATGAAACCGGGGCACACCGCGACGCCGGAGCGTCGAACCTCGGCCAAGAACGCCCGCAGGTGACGTGGATCGACGATGGTCTGCGCCGTGTACCGCGGTAGCGTCCGGCTCAGCACGCGTTCCTGGAATCCGGCGGGCGCGTGGGCAAGGAGCACCAGGCCCGCCGAGGACGCGTGCAGCGAGAGCCGCCCGGCCACGCGTGTCACGTTGATGACCGCGCCGGGACTCGACAGGCGCTCGACGAACAAGACCTCGGCGCCGTCGAGCACACCGAGTTGCACGTGGTGTCCGACGATGGCGTGTACGTCCTCCAGGAACGGCATCGCCGCCTCCCGGAGCCCGAGCGTCGGGGATGCCCGAGACGCCAACTCCCACAGCCGTACCCCGATCCGGACCCGACGATCCTCGTCGCGCCGGAGCAAGCCGAGACCGACGAGGTCGTCGACGAGGCGCGATGCCGTCGACAACGGAAGCCCGGCGCGTTCGGCGATCTCGGTGACGGTGACGGTGATGTGGTCGGCGTCGAAGACCTCGAGGATGCGGACGGCGCGCTCGAGTACCGACTCCCCCGATGTCGACCGGGCCATCACTTCTCCTGTCGCGGCGTGGCGGACGCGCGATGTCCGGCGCTTGGGCACACAGCGTAGACGCAGTGGTGCTACTGATGGTGGGGTGATGCGCATCGTTCCGAACACAGCTGCGCCCCGGGTCCTCGTATCGGTGCTGTGCGGCGCCGCCCTCGGGGTCGGGGTCGGCCTGCTCGCCCGGGATGCCGGGCATGGCGTCCTCGCCGGAATCGCGACGACCGCCGGGGTTTTCGTCCTTCTCGGCTGGGTGGCGTTGTGGCCCATGGACGCCGCCGACACCCGAGCGCACGTGGGACGGGAGGATTTCCGTCCCATCGTCGACGAGGTGATCGTGGTGGTCGCGGCACTCTCGGCGCTGGGCGGGATCATCGGACTACTCATCGACGGCGGCTCGCACGCCCACTGGATACCCGCGGCGATCGCCCTCCTGGGGGTGTTCCTGTCCTGGGCGAGTCTGCACCTGATGTACGCGACCCGGTACGCATTTCTCTACTACGCCAAGGGAAAAGCCGGCGGGATCGACTTCAACTCCGACGACCCGCCGGCCTTTCGCGACTTCTTCTACTTCAGCTACAACCTCGGTATGACCTATCAGGTGTCGGATACCTCGGTCTCCGACCGCGAGATCCGGTCAGTGGCCCTACGACACTGCCTGCTGTCCTACGTCTTCGGAGCAGTCATCCTGGCGACGACCATCAACCTCGTCGCGGGGATCGTGGTGGGTTAGGCGGGTTCAGCAGTTGCTGACCCTTCACCGATGGTCGACGTTGGTCGAGGCCGCTTCTCGCCCGATGGTCGACGTTGGTCAAGGCCGCTTCTCGCCCGATGGCCGACGTTGGTCAAGGCCGCTTCTCGCCCGATGGTCGAGGTGTGACGAGCCCCCTGGGGCGAGGAACCTCGAGACCACCGACAGCCGACGCTGGTCCGAAACCAGCACCGGCGCTCGAGGTCTCGAGGCCCGGCGCCTGGGGCGCCGGGCACCTCGACCATCGGGCGGAAAGCACCGTCGACGGCGAGGCCCCTACTACAGGCCCATATCCCGCCCGATGAGGTCCTTCATGATCTCGGTGGTGCCACCGAAGATCGTCTGGATGCGCGAGTCGGTGTAGGCGCGAGAGACCTTGTACTCGTTCATGTATCCGTAGCCACCGTGCAGCTGCACGCAGCGGTCGATGACCTTCTTGGCGAGTTCGGTGCACCACCACTTGTTCTTGGCGGCGTCGACGGCGGTCAGGTCACCGTCGAGGACGGCGCGCAGGCAGCGGTCGATGTACTGCTCGGCGATGTCGAGTTCGGTCGACATCTCGGCGAGGTAGAACCGATTCGCCTGGAACGCACCGATGGGTTGCCCGAAAGCCTTGCGGTCCTTGGCGTATTGCAGGGTCTCCTCGAAGACGGCGCGAGCGCCGGCGATGGCCCCGATGCCGATCGACAGCCGCTCCGACGGCAGGTTCTGCATGAGGTGGTAGAAGCCCTTGTTCTCCTCGCCGAGGAGGTTTTCCCGGGGCACCCGGACGTCGGTGAAGTGCAGTTCGGCGGTGTCGGCCGCCTTGAGGCCCATCTTGTCGAGCTTGCGGCCCCGCTCGAAGCCCTCCATGTCGCGTTCGACGACGAGCAGTGAGAACGCCTTGTGCCCGGCGCCCGGGTCGGGGTTGGTGCGGCACACGACCACCACCAGATCGGAGTTGATGCCGGCCGAGATGAAGGTCTTGGAGCCGTTGAGGATGTAGTGGTCACCGTCGAGGCGGGCCGAGGTCTTGATCCCGGCGAGGTCGCTACCGGCGCCGGGCTCGGTCATCGCGACCGCGAGAATCGTTTCGCCCGTGGCCATCCCGGGCATCCACCGAGCACGCTGTTCCTCGTTGGCCAGATGCAGGAAGTAGGGGACGAGAACGTCGTTCTGCAAACTCAGACCGGGTGCGGCGCTGCCGAAGCGGGCGAATTCCTCGACGATGACGGCGTTGAAGCGAAAGTCGTCGGTGACCCCGCCGCCGCCGTACTCCTCGGGGATGTTGAAGCCGAGAAGTCCGGCGTCGCCGGCCTTCTTGTAGGCCTCGCGATCGACCTGGCCTGCGGCCTCCCACTTCTCGACGTTGGGTGCGCATTCGCGGGCGAGGAATTCGCGGGCGGATGCGCGCAGCTGCTCGTGTTCAGCCTCGAAGACGGTACGTTTCATGGATTCAGATCCGTTCGATGATGGTGGCGTTGGCCATTCCGGCGCCTTCACACATGGTCTGCAGACCATAGCGTCCGCCGGTGGCCTCGAGGTGATTGACGAGCGTCGAGAGCAGTCGGGTTCCCGAGGACCCGAGTGCATGGCCGAGGGCGATTGCCCCGCCGCGCGGGTTGAGCTTGGCGGGGTCGGCACCGAACTCGTGCGCCCACGCCATCGGCACCGGCGCGAAAGCCTCGTTGACCTCGTAGGCGTCGATGTCGCCGATCGACAACCCCGAGCGCTTGAGCACCTTGTGGGTTGCCGGGATCGGCGCGGTCAGCATGAAGATCGGATCGTCGCCGGCCAGTGAGAACGCGTGGAATCGGGCACGCGGAGTCAGGCCGAGCTTGGCGGCCATGGTGTCGCTCATGATCAGCGCCCCGGAGGCACCGTCGGTCAGCGGCGAGGAGTTGCCGGGGGTGATGTGCCAGTTGATCTCGGGGAAGCGCTCGGCGTATTCGGGGCTGTAGAACGACGACTTCAGTCCGGACAGACCTTCCTGGGTGGTCTGCGCGCGCACCGTCTCGTCGACGGCGTGGGTGACCCGGTTGCCGTCGGTGTCGGCGACCTCGATCGGCAGGATCTCCTTGGCGAAGAAGCCATCTGCGGCAGCCTGAGCGGCACGACGATGCGACTCGGCGGCGAAGGCATCCACCGCATCCCTGTCGAACTTCCACTTCGCCGCGACCAGCTCCGCCGAGATACCCTGGCCGACAAGCCCTTCGGGGTAACGAGCGGCGATGCTCGGCCCGTACGGGCTCTGCCCGACGGTCGTGAAGCCCATCGGTACCCGGCTCATGGACTCGACACCCGCGGCGATCACGATGTCGTACGCGCCCGCGATGACGCCCTGTGCGGCGAAGTGTGCGGCCTGCTGACTCGACCCGCACTGCCGATCGACAGTGGTCGCCGGCACCGACTCGGGGAATCCGGCCGACAACAGCGCGGTGCGCGAGATGTTGAGCGCCTGTTCCCCGGCCTGGCCGACGCAGCCACCGATGACGTCGTCGACGAGCGCCGGGTCGAGGTCGTTGCGCTCGACAAGGGCGCGCAGCAGGTGCGCGAGCAGTTCGACGGGTTTGGTCTGCGAGAGCGCGCCGCCGGGCTTGCCCTTGCCGGAGGCAAGGCGGACGACGTCGACGATGACAGCTTCGGGCATGGGGAGAACCTCCGGAGGATTCACGGCGCCCGGGTCGCGGCGAGGCGTGTGCGCCCACGCAAGAACCCGAACCACCGACTGATCGTTCGCTAAGTTTGTAACACGGCGGTGTGATGCAGATCAACAAGGTCGCAGGTCCGGACGCCCCGCGAGTTGGCCGACGCCGACGGTCTGCCACCCGCGTCCGCACGTTCGGACGGCGTTCATGGTCGGCGCTACTAGGATCGGACCCTATGGCCCGCGAGAGGAGATCGACGCCGTCGCGATACGCGCGCGTGCGGTTCCTCGAGGCAGGTCTCACCGTCCTCGCCGAGGACGGATTCGGTGCGCTCAAACTCGCGGGGGTCTGCGGCCGCGCCGACGCCACCACCGGCAGCTTCTATCACGCTTTCGACAACTGGGCCGAGTTCACCTCGGCGCTGATCGCCTACTGGCGCGAGGAGAAGAGCCAGCGGCCGATCGCCGAAGCGCGCAAGGTCACCGACCCGGTCGAACGCCTCGCGGCACTGATGGACGTCGGCCTGACCCTGCCCCACGATTCCGAGCGGGCCATCCGCGTCTGGGCCGCCCAGGATCCGGAGGTCCGCAAGCATCAGGAGGAAGTCGACCTCGAACGCCGCGACTTCATCGCCGAGACCTACCGTGAGGCCCTCGGCGACGAGTTCGCCGCCGAGGAGTACGCCACCATCTCGATGTATCTGCTCGTCGGATACGAAAGCGGGACGCTGCGCTCCTACGAGGCCCTCGACCTCGGGTTCCGGATGTTCCTCCAGAGCGCGATCGGCCCGCTCGGCGAACTCGGCGACGGGGCCAGGACCCCGCCCCCCGACCACTGACGTATGCCCGTCCTTGCGGATCTCCCTGGCTGAGCCACACCCCTTGCCAAGTGTGACCCCTTGCACAAAAGTGTAAGTCATCTTATAGTCGGTGCCACGACGCGAGGAGGCAGCCATGCTCAGGATCGACCGCAACCACGGCCTCGACCCCGACACCGACTTCGGCGAGATCTACCGCAATCTCGTCACCTACGAGTTTCCCTGGGACATGAACCAGGCACTGAGCTTCGCACTCTTCCGCACCTACGCAGTGCCGAGCATCGGACGACTGCTCGACGAGACCGGCGAGTTCACCGGACGCGTACAGAAGCGCTACGACGACACCGGCCTGCTTCTGGAAGTTCCTCTACTGGAAGGGATTTCGAGTCAACAGGGTAAAGCGGCCATTCGCCGCATCAACCAGATGCACAAGATGTACGACATCACCAACGACGACATGCGTTACGTCCTGGCCACATTCGTCGTCGTGCCCAAACGGTGGATCGACGATTACGGGTGGCGCCGGATGACCTACGAGGAAGTGCGCGCGTCGGTGCTCTACTACCGCTCACTCGGAAAGCACATGGGGATCACCGACATCCCGGAGACGTACGAGGACTTCACACGCCTGCTCGACGAGTACGAGGCATCACACTTCGCCTTCGACGCCGGGGC
This sequence comes from Gordonia sp. i37, assembly GCF_002043085.1. Lineage (NCBI taxonomy): Bacteria > Bacillati > Actinomycetota > Actinomycetes > Mycobacteriales > Gordoniaceae > Gordonia > Gordonia sp. i37. The sequence continues at coordinate 11,379 of NZ_MVPX01000410.1, forward strand.
ACGGCGCGTCGCGGACTCGACCATGCACCTGATGACGACTTTCTACCCGAAACCGGCGGCGCCCCTGATCGACATCTTCAGCCGCTCGGTGATGGACGCCCCCCTGTTGCAGGCGTTCCACTATCGCAAGCCGAATGCTTTGGCGCGCAAGCTCTCCGTCGCCGGACTCCGGGCACGCGCCCGGGTCGTCGCACTGCTGCCCTCTCGGCGCAAACCCCGCCTGGTCCGGGACATGCCACGAATCCGCAGCTACCCCAACGGCTTCGAGGTCGACAAGCTCGGCACCTTCGCCCCCGGATGCCCGGTACACCGGACGACCGAAGTGATCGAAGAGGTCTCAGCCAGCTGACCAAACCCTGGATCTCAGCCGTCCACCGCGCCGAACTCCACTGCGGCGAGTGCGATCCGCACGTACTCCGCCGCCGTCTCCGCAGGCGTCTTGGGCCCGTCGGGGTGATACCAGCTCGCGATGCCCTGACACATGGACAAGATCGCCCGTCGCGCGGAGTCGGGAACCGATGTCGCGAAAACCCCAGCGCGGCAACCGTCTTCGATGGCGTCACGCAGCTGCCCGTCGATGGTATCGCGATGCTCGCGATACCAGCGGCCGTTCTCGGCAGTCAGTGAGCGGCGCTCGGAGTCCAAGAAGGCCAGGTCCCGGTGGTTGGCCATATACAACGCGGTCGCCTCGACCAGCGCCGAGAGCCGGCGCACCGGATCGTCGCCGGCCTCGGCGAGCGCGGCGTCGATGTGGGCGCTGACTGTGCTCATCGCGTGGTCGAACAGCGCGACGAGGATCGCCTGCTTGTTCTCGTAGTGGTAGTACAGCGCCGGAACCGTCACGCCGACCTCGGCGGCGATGGTGCGCACACTGGTGGCGTCATAGCCGTGCTCGACGATCTGCGTGAGGGCGACGTCGAGGATCTTCGGCAGAGCCAGCGGCGGATAGTGCCGCCAGTCGTCGACGGGAACGGCCACGGCCGAACGGGCGTGCACCGGTGTGGCCTGGCCCATCGCCGCTCCCATCGTGGACAAGTGTGTTCGGTCTACAAGTGTTCGTGATCGGCGTCAATGCTAGACGGCCGGATCGAGTTCGCGATGCTCACGCCCGTCGCCGCCACGTACTACCCTGACCTGGTCCGGGCGCTGGGCCCGAGCACTCCCGACCGAGGGGAATGTCGCCGATCATGAGCGCGGACCCGATCACCGCACTGGAAGCCGAGCTCGCCGACACCTGGCGGCGCGGCCGCAACCGGACGCGCTCCCGCGCCCATGCGATCGATCCGCGACTCGACCCGTCGGCCTATCCGGTGATCACCATCCTCGCCGGCCACGAGTCACTGCCGATGTCGCGACTCGTGCATGAGCTCGGCCTGGACAAGTCCACGGTCACGCGACAGGTCGACGCGGTGGTGCGCCTCGGGTTGGTCGAGCGCTCCCCCGACCCACATGACGCGCGGGCGCGGGTCGTCCGCCTCACCGACGCCGGACGCAGTCGATACGACGAGGTTGTCGCCTCGTCGGTGGTCGAGTGGCGTAAGCGCCTGGCCGAGTGGGATCCCGAGGACATCAGGACACTCACCGACCTGCTCCACCGACTGAGCGACGACACCGACGACACCTGAGGCGTCGAGCGGGTAGAGGCTACCGCTGAGGTACCGATCACATCCGAATCGGACAGGAATACCTCCCGATAGTTGCATGTTGCATCTATTACACTTATAGTTGCGCTAGTCAACTAATTGCTGCGCGTCGGCTCCGCGCATATCTCGGCCGGGCGGACCACTGGTCCCCTCGCCGTGACACCCGACTTGTTCCCCGCGTTCCGCGGACGGATTCGACCTGATTCTTTGGGAGGTTTTCGCATGAGTACGACCGTTTCGAAGCGCGCACCCGCTTCGTCGACGGGCGCGCCGATGACTCACCGGCAGCGCATCGAGGCACTCGTCGGACTGTTGCTCGGCATGTTCGTCGCATTCTTGTCCTCGACCATCGTGTCCAACGCATTGCCGGTGATCATCACCGACCTGCACGGCACCCAGGACCAGTACACCTGGGTTGTCACCGCCACCTTGCTGGCCTCGACGGCCACCACCCCGTTATGGGGCAAGCTCTCCGACCTGATCAGCAAGAAGCTGCTGGTGCAGATCGCTCTGACGGTGTTCACACTCGGCTCGATTCTGGCCGGATTGTCCCAATCGGTGGGCATGCTGATCGGCTTCCGCGTCATCCAGGGCCTGGGACTGGGCGGCCTGCAAGCGCTCGTCGTGATCGTCATCGCCTCGATGTTCAGCCCGCGCGAACGCGGCCGCTACCAGGGTCCGATCGCCGCGGTCATGTCCCTGGCCACCGTCGCCGGCCCGCTGATCGGCGGCGTCATCGTCGACACCAGCTGGCTCGGCTGGCGCTGGACGTTCTACGTCTGCGTCCCGCTGGCGGTGATCGCCCTGCTCGTCATCCAGCGCACCCTGAACCTCCCGGTCATCCGCAAGGAAGTCCGCATCGATTACACCGGCGCGGTGTTGATCGCCTCCGGTGTCAGCACCCTGCTCATTTGGGTGACGTTGGCGGGCAAGAACTTCGACTGGATCTCGGTGTGGTAGATCGGCCTGGTCGTACTCGGCCTGGCATTGATCGCGGCGGCGTTGTTCGTCGAGTCGCGGGCCAAGGACCCGATCATCCCACTGCGTTTGTTCCGGGACCGGACGATCGCCCTGGCCACCGTCGCCAGCGTCGCGGTGGGCGTCGCACTGTTCGGTAGTGCGGTCTTCCTCGGCCAGTACTTCCAGATCGCCCGCGGCTACTCCCCGACCTCCGCAGGCCTGCTGATGCTGCCGATGATCATCGGTTCGATGCTCTCGGCGACGGTCTCCGGACAGCTGATCACCCGCTTCGGCCGGTGGAAGGGCTTCATCGTCGCCGGCGCGGCGCTGATGACCGCAGGATTCGCCCTGCTGTCGACGATCGGCGCGCACACCAACATGGTGCTGCTCGGCGGATACCTGTTCGTCCTGGGTGTCGGCATGGGCATGAGCATGCAGAATCTCGTGCTGGCAGTGCAGAACAACGTGTCCCCGGCCAACCTCGGGTCGGCGACCTCGACGATCACGTTCTTCCGTTCACTCGGTGGCGCGGCCGGCGTGTCGGTGCTGGGAGCGGTGTTGTCCAATCACGTCGCGGATCTGATTACCAAGGGGCTCAGCGCACTTGGCGTCGACACCTCGACGACGGGCTCGGCGGGACTGGCCAATCTCAACGATCTGCCCGCGCCGCTCGCCGACCTGGTCCGCGGCTCCTACGGCGACGGCACCGCCCGGATCTTCCTGGTGGCCGGCGTGATGGCGGCGATCAGCCTGATCGCGGTGCTGTTCATCAAGGAGGTCGCGCTCAAGACGCACAGCGCGCTCGACGAGCACCTCGAGAACGTCGACGTCATGGCCGACGACGAGCAGAAATCGTTGCCGGACAACGTCATCGACGCGGAGCTGATCGACACCGATGACAGCCGGGCGCGGGCCGACGGCGCCCACCGCGACCGGGTGCCTGCCCCCTGATCGACCCCCAATCGTCCACTACTGCAGCGGCTCACGGTGATCCCCCGTGAGCCGCTGGTTGTTCCAGGAGCCCTTCGGGCATGCGGCG
>NZ_MVPX01000411.1:0-16524 GCF_002043085.1 Gordonia sp. i37
CCCCCCGCCGCAGCCGCCATCGGCTCGTTCACCACCAGCAAGTCGGTGACCACCTGGTACCCGACGCTGCGCAAACCAAGCTTCACCCCGCCGCGTGCCGCCTTCCCGATCGCGTGGACGGCCCTCTACGCCGACACCGCGGTCACCACCGCCGCGGCCTACGACCGCCTGTGCAGCGACGGTCGCGACGCCGATGCCCGGGCGCTGGCCGGAGCACTCGGGTGAACCTGACGCTCAACGCGGGATGGAGCGTGGTGTTCTTCGGCGCACACCGGCTCGGACCGGCCGCACTCCTTGCCGCCGCACTGACCGCGAGCAGCGCCGATCTAACCCGTCGCACCGCGTCGGCGAGCACCCGAGCGGGTGTGGCACTGGCGCCGTATCCGCTGTGGTGTGCGTTTGCGACCGCCCTGTCGACGCAGATCTGGCGACTGAACCGCTGATCGGCGCTTGCGCTCATGGGCAGGTGCCGCATACACCACCCGACACCGCCGCGTTCGGCATCGGCGGATAGAATTCACTATCGGACACGGGGGATCCGAGGCAATAGCTGTATTCGTGCGCTGCACATGGAGGGATGCGCACTTGTCCCCAGAGGCCGACGACCGACCTGGCACACTGCTGGGCAACCGAACGAGAGCTTTCGCCGCGGCGACGGACGCCCCACAACTGAGGCACAGTTGGAGCACAGCAGGGCGTGCGGTCGAGGACGCCGGCGGCAGAGAGGTACTGCTCCAGCGTGGAATCGCGATCCTGACAGTGCTTTTCGGCGTTCTCGGTTTCATCGCATCCACGACCCCTGCCGGAACACAGGGATCGGTCGTGCGGACGACGATCTTGCTCATCGCGGCCGGGTCCACGATCCCGGTCGCCTTCTCCGTGTCCAGGATCAGCTTTGGCAGTGTGTGGTGGTCACGTCCTCGGTCTCTACGCGCCCACAACCACCTGTTCGTCGCGTACGCAGACATTGGTCTGACCATCGCGCTGTGCACCTTTGCGAGTCCGCTCCTTGCCCTGCACGGCGCCACAACATTCGCGGTCGTCGGTGCCTATGTCGCGCACTTCGTCAGGTTCCGCGTGGTCATCGCGCACTTGGTGTTCAGCAGTGCGGTGATCGTCGCGCTCGCCGCACGCGCCGTGTACGACGGTCACCCGATCGGCATGGTGCTCTACTTCGCGTTGGTGTCCCTGGTCGCATCGAACGGCATCGTGCTCATGTTGAGCGCATACTCGACAGCATTCAAGAGCACCATGCAGACTCAGCTGGACTGGGCCAATACCGACGCCCTGACCGGCGCGCTCAACCGACGTGGATTCACCGTTGCAGCCGACGGCATCGTCGCCGCAACTCCACCCGTCGCCGTGATGATGCTCGACGTCGACCGGTTCAAGCAGATCAACGACGCGTACGGGCATTCGGTGGGAGACGCCATCCTCAGTCGGCTCGCGGCGCGTGTGCAGGAGTTGGCAGGCCCCGATGCCGTCGTCGGACGTCTCGGTGGTGACGAGTTCGCGATCGCGCTGCGGGCAGCGCCGGGAGCGGTGTGCACCCTCCTCCACGCGATCCAGGAGACCCCGATCGACGTGCTCAGCGGCTCCCCGGTGACGGTGAGCATCGGGGCCGTGATCTACCGGGAGTGGCCGACGCTCTCCCACGAGTATCGCGACCTACTCGAACAGGCCACCGCGCTGGCCGATGAAGCCTTGCTCATGGCCAAGAATGCCGGACGCAACACCCACACCATCATCGATCCCGACCATGTGGGCGAGGGTGCCCAGCTCCAGCGCACCGCGCCGATCGACTCGCTCCGGTCACGCCGACGTCTTCTCATCCATCCACCGAACACTCATGAACCCGGTCGACACAGTTAAGTGAAACTTTGCCTTCTTAACAAACCGCAGTCGTCTTGAGCATTTATGCATTCTGACAAACCGTAGTTGTCAAACGTCTGGAAGTCGCTGTCGCCGTGGGCGAGCGACATCGGCACGAGCGTGGATAGCATACAAAAGATCGCATCGGGGGAAGATCGGCGAGCATCTGAGTGCTGTCAATAAAGAGAGGCCAGTTCTGTGTCATCCTCTCTGTCGGCGCGCTCCTTGCGACGTCGCGGCAAGGTTGAGAACGGCCTCGATGGCGATCTGCGTGAACGACAGGTCTCGACATCGGCCAGGTCAGCGATCTTTCTGGCAGGTGGTCGTGATCGAGTCGCGCAGTGGGGAATTGCGGCATTGACGTTGTGTTTCGGCATCGTCGCGGCCCTCTGCGCAACGACACCCGACGGAACCCGCGGATCGGTCGTGCGCACGACAGTGGTTCTCGCACTCGCGGTCTCGACCATCCCGGTGGCCATCGTGATGACGCGGATGCGCATCTACACCTCGTGGTGGTCGAGGGCTGTGGGCTCACACTCCCTGACCTCGTTGAACAACGTCTTCGTTCTCTACGCCGACGTCGGGCTCGTCGTCGGACTCTTTGCCGCCCGGAATCCATTGCTGACAGTGCAGGGCTGTGTCCTGTTCGCGGTCATCGGGGGATTTGTCGCGCATTTCGTGCGACTCGGAGTGATGTACGCGCACATGGCTTTCAGTAGTCTGGCGATCATGAGCTTTGCGGTAATTGCGGGGATCGAGGGTGCCCCCGCCGGTACCGTCGCGTACAGCGCATTCGTCACATTCGTCGCATCCAATGGAATAGTTCTCTTGCTCCGCTCGTACTCGGCCGCTTTCAAACAGGCATTGCGCACCCAACTGAATTGGGCGAATACCGATCCGCTGACCGGCGTTCTGAACCGCCGCGGCTTCGACTCCGCGGCCACCGGCTTTCTCCAGTCGGGCCGACCCGTCACACTGATCATGATCGACGTCGACCGGTTCAAGCAGATCAACGACGCCCACGGCCATTCGGTCGGGGATGCGATCCTCAGTCGATTGGCCACCCGTATCGCCGACATCGCCGGACCCGGCGCCGCGACCGGAAGGCTCGGCGGCGACGAGTTCGCCGTCGTCATGCGGGCCTCCGGCGACGAGGCGCTGGCCGCGATCGAACAGATCCGTGAAACACCACCCGGCATCCTGGGGGAAACACCGGTCACGGTGAGCATCGGCGCAGTCTTCTATACCGGTGCCGACCAGTCCGCCGAACCCGCACACACGATACCGTCTCTGGCAGAAGCGATGTCGATCGCCGACGATGCCCTCCTCGCCGCGAAAGAGGCTGGGCGCAATACCCATATCGTTGTCGATGCCGACATGTACGATGTCTCGGTCAAACCGGGGCCATTCAGGAATGGTGGGTGTACTTCGCGGCCGACGATGCGCACGCGTATGCGCCCCCGGCCCGCCGAACGCATCGCCGCCAACGGCGACGTCGAAACCCTGGTCTGAAAACTCGATTTCGCTACTGCGATGGCGCGGCACTCCCCGGCTCGACCGAACTCGCCAGCGTGCGTGACACCGCCCACGCCGCGAGCAACCGCAACGCATCCGCCGACGCCGACGCGGGCACGGCGTGGTAGATCGTCAGCGCGTGTCCGGGATCGCTGGGTAAATCCATCGTATGATACGACAGTTCGATCTCACCGACGGCGGGGTGGGTGAAGTACTTGGTGCCCACGAAGTGCAGGCGCACTTCGTGTTCAGCCCACATTGTCCGGATTTCGATGCTGCGCGTGGCGAGTTCACCGACCAACGCCGACAGTGCCCGAGCATTCAGATACTTGCCGGCCGCCAGACGCAGTTGCGCGGCCGCCACCCGGGCAGCGCCGTCCAGTTCGGATACAACTCGCGCGACGCGGGATCGAGAAAGGCGAACCGCGCGATTCGCCCGCCCCGGAGCACTGTTGTCGAGCATCGGTGGATGCTCCACACCGACCACGGTACGACTCGGCTGCTGCCGATAGGGGGTACAGACAGGACCCTCTTCCACGCTGGCGCGATGCGACCGCGGCGGGGCACCATCGAAGGGTGTCCGCAATCGACATCGAGTCCCGCGGGATCTGCCGCTCCGAGGCTCACGCCCCCATGTTCGCCCAACTGACGAGCCAGCCGCCCGACAACCCGAAAGGCCCTTGATCCCAATGGAAATCACCCGAAGCTCGATCAGCACCGCCAAGGGCCCGGCGGACTGGTTCACCGGCGACGTCTACATCGACGCCGTTGCCGCAGCACCCGCACCCTCGCGGATCTCGGCGAATCTCGTTCACTTCATGCCGGGCGCACGCACCTTCTGGCACCGGCATCCGTTGAGCCAGACGGTGTTCGTCACCGAGGGCCTCGGACTGTGCCAACGCCGCGGCGGGCCCGTTGAGGTGATCCGGCCCGGCGACCGCGTCCTGTTCGAAGCCGACGAAGAGCATTGGCACGGCGCAGCACCGGATCGATTGATGGTGCACCTGGCGATCAACGAGGCCGACGACGATCACGCGGCGGTGCACTGGCTGGAGCCGGTGAGCGACGAGGAGTACCGGGTGGCGCCGCAGTGACAGCACACCACGATCACGTGCCGACCATGAGTGACAAGATATTCGAGCTCTCTACGAACGGAGCAAAAAGCATGACCATCCTCGACGAGACCTACACCCTGTCCAACGGAGCGACCATTCCGAAGCTCGGCCTGGGAACCTGGTTCATCGACGACGACAACGCCGCCGAGGCCGTCCGTGCCGCAATCGAGATCGGCTACCGCAACATCGACACCGCGCAGGCGTACGGCAACGAACGCGGCGTCGGTGAGGGATTCCGGACCGCCGGCGTCGCTCGGGAGGACCTGTTCGTATCCACCAAGCTCGCCGTCGAGATCAAGGACCACGACGCGGCCGTGGCCGCGATCGACGGATCACTGGAGAAGCTCGGCCTGGAGTACATCGACCTGATGCTCATCCACAGCCCGCAACCTTGGGACGACTTCCGCGGGGGTGACTACGCCGACGGAAACCGCCAGGCGTGGCAGGCGCTCGAAGAGGCCCACGGCGCGGGCAAGATCCGCTCGATCGGGGTCTCGAACTTCCTGGAGCCCGACCTGGAGAACATCCTGGAACACGGCAACGTCACGCCGCACGTGAACCAGATCCTCGTGCACGCCGGCAACACCCCGACCGAGCTGATCGCCTACTGCCAGGCCAAGAACATTGTCGTCGAGGCCTATTCCCCCATCGCCCACGGCGAGATCCTCACCAACCGCGCCGTGGGAGCGATCGCCGAGAAGTACTCGGTGAGTGTGCCGCAGTTGTGCATCCGCTACACACTCCAACTCGGCACCGTGTCGCTGCCCAAGACCGCCAATCCCGATCACATGCGCGCCAACGCCGAGGTGGACTTCACGATCTCCGACCACGACATGGATACGCTGCGCGACCTGACCGAGAAGGACTACGGCGACAGCGCGGTGTTCCCGGTCTACAGCGGGAAGTAGCGACGCGGATGAGGACGGGCGTCCGGATCAATGCGAAGACCGGCCGGTCACGCCAGCACCCCGTCCACGAACTGCGCGACCCCGTCTCCAAAGGACCAGTCCTCGCGAGTGTTCGCCGCCACCGAGATCACCAGATCGGCACGGCGCAAACCGGTTTCGGTGTGCAAGCGGTCGGCCAATGCGCCGAAGGCAGCGCGCTTCTGGTCGAGGCTGCGGCCCTGCTGGAAGATCTGTATGACCACCGCGTCGTCGGTGCGCTCGAAGCCGAGTCCGGTGTCCTCGAGGATGATTCGTCCAGGTTTGTGCTCGGTGATGATCTGGTAGCGATCGCGCGCCGGAGCCGCGAAGTGCTCGAGCATGACCTCCTGCACCACGTCGGCGAAACGTCGTAGCTCGGCATCGGTTCGACGGCCCTCGGTCACGTGGATGTGCACCAGCGGCATGTGAGTTCTCCTTATTTGTCCTGACAAAGTGTCATGATCCCAGTATGTCCTGACATATCAGTGTTGGCAATCCCTGCCGACGCCTTCGGCCGGCCCACTTCGGCGCGACTGCGCGCCACAGACCCGCTTGTCGCGTTCGGGAACTATGCGGTGCACTCATCGAATGACGTCGGTTCGACTTCTCCCACAATGGATTCAGCATCTCGACGATGGTGGGTATGGTCGTGCGACAAGCGTCGGTGCCAGCCGGCGCTCACAACCGGGGCGGGAGAAGAACACATGATCATGGGCGGTCCGCAATTCGCGACGAATCCGACATCGGTGACCTGGCAGCAGGTCAAGGCCGGAATGCTGACCATCATCGGGATCTGGGCCCTGGTGACGGTGATCGCAATCGCTTCTCTCACCATCTCCATCGTGGCCGGCTCCGGTCTCGCCGTCGCGGCGACCGGCATCTCTCTGGTCATCTCCATCATCGCGCTGGCGTCGACGGCATTCGTGAGCCGCGGCAAACTCTGGGCCTGGTGGGTCCTCTATGTCCTCGGACTCATGTCGGGCGTGGCCGTGTTCCAGTCGTTCACCAATCACCTGTGGATGTCGGTCGCGATCAACGTGCTCGCCTTCCTCACGGTGATGCCCCTGAGTACCGATCCGATCAAGCTCTACTGCGGACGCAAGATCACCCGACGCCGTCGGTGATGCGACAACCCGGGGTCGGCGCGAATCGACACCCCGACCACAAGGACACCGCGCGATAATCGGTGGATGACCCACCTGTCAGTTGCGATCGACGCAGCCCACGGCCAACAGTGGCGACAGTTCGGCGAACTCATGCTGGCATTCGTACTGTCGTCGGTGATCGGGCTGGAGCGCCAATTCCGGGGCAAGAGCGCCGGATTGCGCACCCAGACGATCGTCGGCACGGCGTCCGCCCTCATCGTGCTGGTCAGCAAATACGGATTCGGCGACGTCCTGGAGAACGGGCAGGTCGTCCTCGACCCCTCACGCGTGGCCGCTCAGATCGTCTCGGGGATCGGATTCCTCGGAGCTGGACTGATCATCACGCGGCGTGGCGCCATCCGGGGGCTGACCACCGCGGCATCGGTGTGGGAGACCGCGGCGATCGGTATGGCCGCGGGCGCCGGGCTGCCACTGTTGGCGTTACTGGTCACCGGCCTGCATTTCGTCATCGTCTTCGCCTACACACCGCTCGGGCGGTTCGTGAGCGCGCGCGGCCAGGCGGAGCGCTCGTACACCATCACCTACGAGGACGGCCGCGGCGTGTTGCGCGACCTGCTCGCGACGTGCACCGCCCAGTCATGGACGGTGGACTCCCTCACCATCGCCGATCGACATCGCCCCCGAGCCGCCGACGGGAACGAGATCCCGCTCGTCATGATCACCCTGCGCTTCCACGGCCGCGGAGCCGATGCTGCCACCGGCACGCTGGCGGCGATCGATGGGGTGGTCCGGGTCGATCACGGGGACGAGGACGACGACTGAGCTGTGCGATAGAGCTGCGTCACATCGAAAAACGCAGCCGCCCGGCCAGCCGTACCGAGTACGACGGACCGGGCGAAACACTCCAGATGGCGATGATCATAGCTTTGCGCCGTACTTCGGAGCCAGTATCCGACACAGAAATACGGCATTACGGGCATGGAAGCTTGCCCGAGCGGGGCTCGTGTCATCCCAGCGCGTGATGCTCGGTGTTCACCTGCTCCTGCCCTGCCGCCCAGGACGCGAGCAATGCCAGGCCGTCGGCTGCGGGGGTGCCGGCCGCGGCGGTGTAGATGTTCAGTTGCAGGCCCGGTTCCGAGGACATTTCCATGCTTTCGAAGTCGAGGTCGAGTCGCCCGACGACGGGATGGTGGATGCGCTTGTGTCCGCTGCGGTGGAAGCGCACATCCTGCGACGCCCACCGCTGTCGGAAACGTTCACTGCACGTGGATAATTCGCCGACGAGTTGGATCAGTGCCTTGTCGTGCGGGTTCCGGCCCGCCTCGAGTCGGAGCATGGCGGCTGCATCGGTGGCGATCTGGTCGTAGTCGACGAAAAACCTCTCCGCCTCCTCCTGCTGAAGATAGACGAACCGGGCGGTGTTGGCGGGACGGCGGGGATCGGCGAGGACCGGTGAATACAGTGCGCGGGCAAGCTGATTCATCGCCACGATGTCGTGCCGGCCGTTGCGCACCCAGGCCGGGGCATCCGTGACGGCGTCGAGAACCTGCTGGATGACCGGCCGCACCGTCGCCGGCGTGCGGGGACGTCGGGTGCCGGCACCGGTCTGCGACGCGCAGGCGAGCGCGAACAGGTGGTCGCGCTCGGCCTCGTCGAGTTGCAAGGCCTCGGCAAGCGCGGCGAGCACGCCGTCCGACGCGCCGGCGAGATTGCCGCGTTCCATCCGGACGTAGTAGTCGACCGACACCCCGGCGAGCATGGCGACTTCCTCCCGACGCAGCCCCTTGACGCGACGATTGCCGCCGTAGGCGGGCAAACCTGCCTGTTCCGGGGTGATTCGTGCGCGCCGCGAAGCGAGGAAGTCGCGGATCTGGGTGCGTAGGTCGGTGGTGCCCATGTTCTTCAGGTTAGGTACGACGCCGCCGACCTGACAGGTAATGCCAGTACCTGGTTCGATGAGCCCTCCCTCGCCGGTCCCGCCGCGCGTAGCGTCGGACCCATGGCGATTCCCACCTTTGAACTCAACAACAACGTCCTCATTCCGGCCGTCGGATTCGGCGTGTTCCAGACTCCGCCGGAGGAGACGACGGCGGCGGTGACCACGGCGCTGGAAGCCGGGTACCGCCACATCGACACCGCCGCAGCCTATCTCAACGAGAAGGGCGTCGGCGAGGCCATCCGGCGCTCCGGGCTCGACCGTGACGAGCTGTTCATCGAGACCAAGGTGTGGATCAGCGATTACGGCTACGACGCCACCCTGCACGCCTTCGACAAGGCGACGGGCAAACTCGGCGTCGAACAGATCGACCTGCTGATCCTGCACCAAGCGCTGCCCGGGGAATTCGACCTCACCATCGACGCCTACAAGGCCCTCGAAACCCTGCTGGCCGACGGCAAGGTACGGTCCATCGGCGTCAGCAACTTCATGCCCGAGCATCTGACCCGACTCTTCGACGCGACATCGGTGATCCCGGCGGTCAACCAGATCGAAGTGCACCCCTACTTCCGGCAAACCGCTCTGCTCGAGGCAAACGCCGAACACGGCATCCTTTCGCAGGCGTGGTCGCCGATCGGCGGTATCACCTTCTACCGCGACGGCTCGCACGGTTCCACCCTGCAGGACCCGACCATCGGGACAATCGCTGACACACACGGGAAAACGCCCGCCCAGGTGATGCTGCGCTGGCACCTCCAGCAAGGGCGGCAGGTCATCCCCAAGTCCGTGACACCGTCGCGGATCGCGGAGAACTTCGACATCGTCGACTTCGATCTCACCGCCGACGAGCTCGCCGCGATCGACGCACTCGACACCGGCGTGCGTGGCGGTCCCGAACCCGACGTCATCACCCGCGAGAACTTCGGTCGCGATATCCCGGAAGCGTGAGGACACCACCCATGAGCACTTGGGCGGCTGATGCCCTACATACCCTGACCGCACCCCAAGAGGTGCATCTCGCGACCCGCAGACGCGATGGCAGCCTTCGCAATCCGCGGATCATCTGGATCGTCGCCGTCGACGACCGAATCTTCATCCGCTCCAACAACGGTCGCAGCGCGTCCTGGTTCACCTGGGCCATCGCCACCGGCAAGGGACAGATCACCGCACGTAGCAACAGCTTTGACGTCACCTTCACCGAAGTCGACAGCGAGGACGACCTCGCCGCCGTCGACCGCGCCTACCGCGACAAGTACGGCAGCTACGCATCCATCGTCGACCACCTCGAAGAACCCGGCCCGCGCGCCGCGACCCTCGAACTCACACCCGCCTGACACACACCCAAGGAGACACGCACATGCAGACACGCCCGTTGGGACGCACCGGAGTTCAGGTCAGCCCACTGTGCCTGGGAGCAATGATGTTCGGCCCCTGGGGCAACGACGATCGCACCGACTCGATCCGCATCATCCACGCCGCCCTCGACGCCGGCATCAACTTCGTCGACACCGCCGATGTCTACTCCGGCGGCGAATCGGAAGAGATTGTCGGCGAAGCACTCCGCGGGCGCCGCGACGACGTGGTGCTGGCCACGAAATTCTTCATGCCGATGGGTGAGGACCCCAACCACCGCGGGGGAAGCCGACGCTGGATCATCCGCGAGGTCGAAAACTCGTTGCGCCGGTTGGGTACCGACCACATCGACCTCTACCAGGTCCACCGACCCGCTCCCGACACCGACGTCGAAGAAACCCTCGGAGCGCTCACCGACCTCGTCCGGGCCGGCAAGGTCCGCTACATCGGATCGTCGTCGTACTCCGGTTCACAGATCGTCGAAGCCCAGTGGGCGGCCAAGGACAACCACTTCGCCCGCTTCGTCACCGAACAACCGCCGTACTCGATCCTGGTGCGCGGCATCGAAGAAGACGTCCTGCCCACCACCCAACGCCACGGTATGGGCACGCTCACCTACAGCCCACTTGCCGGTGGGTGGCTGTCCGGCCGGTGGCGCAAGGACGCCGCCTCCACGCCTACCTCTGCCGCCCGCCCCGGCGCCCGATTCGACATGAGCATCCCCGCGAACCAGCGCAAGCTCGACATCGTCGAAGACCTCGCGCAGCTCGCCGAGCAGGCCGGGCTGCCGCTGATCGAACTCGCCATCGCGTTCGTCATCAACCACCCCGGTGTCACCGCAGCCATCGTCGGCCCCCGCACCATGGAGCAACTGCAGTCCTACCTACCCGCCGCCGAGACCACGCTGTCCGCAGACATTCTCGACCACATCGACGAAATCGTCGCACCCGGCGTCACCATCAATCCGGACGACAACAGTTACGGCACACACGAACTGACCATCGGCGCCCGACGGCGTTGATTGAAGACGGTCACCAGGCGGCTGCTCGCCGTCAAGCGACCTTGCGCCGTACTGTTGTGTCGCTCCTCCGTGGCGCAAAAGTACGGCGCCGTCGGTCGCCGTCTCGCTTGTGTCGTCGTCGCCGCCACAGTCGTCGTCGTCGTCGTTTGAGGCGCCGCCGCCTCTTGCGCACCCCCCACCCCTCCCGATTATTGTTTGCCATACAAACACTAGGGAGCCACGTTGACCACTGCACGTCGCGCCAGCCGCGAGGCCGGCAAGGCCACCCGTAGCGCACTGCTGCGTGCGGCCGGTGAAGTGTTCGCCGAGGTCGGGGAGACCGCGTCGGTGGCGCAGATCTGCGCCCGGGCCGACGCCTTTCCCAATCAGGTCACCTACTACTTCGGGTCCAAGGAGCAGTTGTTCGTCGAGGTGGCGTGTGCGGCGGTGCTGCGCGCCGGTCGGCATGCCGAGCAGGCCGCGGCGTCGGCGACAACGGTGCGTGACTACACCCGAACCCTCGTCGAGACGCTCCTCGGACCGCAGTCGCGCAACGTCGAGCTGTTCACCACCGCCATGCTGTTGGTGTCACGTCGCACCGATCTGCGCCCCCACATCACCGAAACGCTGTCCACCCTGCACGACCGCGGCGAGGCCGCACTCCTCGACACCCTGGTCCGCACCGGATGGCAGCTGCGCGCCGAGATCGGCGTCGAGGCCCGGGCCTTCTGGTCGGCGATTTTCGGTCTGACCGTCCAAAATGCCGCCACCGGAGACGAATTGGGGACATCTGTCGCCGAGGCCGTCACCGTTCTGTTCACCAACATGGGTATCCCCGACAGCGTGCTCGACCAGCCGCTGACCCCTACCGGAAAGGCATCGCCGTGACCTCGACCAACCCGACCACCACCAACCCGAGCACCTCCACCGAAACAGCCCACCCGCAGCCACATCTGACCCACACGGTCTTCAATCAGTCCACACCACGCGTCGACGTCAACGAGTACGAGCTGAATACCGTTCTGCAAGAGGCTGTTGCGCGTCACGACGCGGGATGGGCCGAGGCAGAGCTGCGTGAGGTCGGCGCGCTGGTCGGCAGCGCGGAGTTCCAGCGCGACGCGCACTTGGCCAACACCATCACCCCTGAACTGCACCCCTTCGACCGGTGGGGCCACCGCATCGACGAGGTCGAGTACCACCCGTCGTATCACCGCATCATCTCCGCATCGATTTCCCATGGCGCCCATACCCGTTGCTGGGCCGACCCGCAGCCGGGCTCGCATGTCGCCCGAGCCGCGGTGTTCATGCTCTTCGGTCAGATCGAGCCGGGCCATGCCTGCCCGGTATCGATGACGCATGCGGTGATCCCGTCACTGGAACTGCAACCCGACGTCGCTGCCGCCTGGGTACCGAAAGCACTGTCGCGCAGCTACTCTCCCGAACTGTCCGCCGACAAGGCATCGGCGATCTTCGGGATGTCGATGACCGAGAAGCAGGGTGGGTCGGATGTCCGCGCCAACACCACCGTCGCCCGACCGGTCGGCGCGGGCGGCCCGGGTGCGGAGTACCTGCTGACCGGACACAAGTGGTTCTGCTCGGCGCCGATGTCGGATGCGTTCCTGGTGCTCGCGCAGGCGCAGGGCCCCGGCGGGGAGGGACTGTCGTGCTTCCTGCTCCCCCGCGTCCTGCCCGACGGAACCCGCAACGTCTTCCGCATCCAGCGGCTGAAGAACAAGCTGGGCAACAAATCCAACGCGTCCAGCGAGATCGAACTCGACGGCACCGTCGCGCTGATGGTCGGCGAGCCGGGCCGCGGAGTGCGCACCATCATCGAGATGGTCGCCCAGACCCGACTGGACTGCGTGCTGGGCAGTGCCGCCGGGATGCGGCAGTCCGTCGCCGAAGCGGTGTGGCATGCCCGCCATCGCGCGGCATTCGGTGCGACGCTGGCCGACCAGCCGGCCATGACGGCCGTATTGGCCGATCTCGCACTGGAATCCGAGGCGGCCACGGTCACCGCGATGCGCCTGGCGCGCGCCCACGACGAGGATGCGTCGGACACCGAACGTGCCTTTCGCCGCCTGGCGACCGCGGTGGCCAAGTACTGGATCTGCAAACGCGGCCCGCATCACGCCTACGAGTCCCTGGAATGCCTGGGCGGCAACGGATACACCGAGGACTTCCCGCTCGCCATGCGCTACCGCGAACAACCGGTGATGGCCGTGTGGGAGGGTTCGGGCAACGTCATCGCCCTCGACGTGTTGCGCGCCATGACCCGTGAACCGGAATCGGTCGGCGCCTTCGACGCCGAGGTGAACCTGGCGCGCGGTGCGCACGCCGACCTCGACGCCCACCTCGACCGGTTGCGCAACCAGCTCGGCGAACTCGCCGGACTCGATGCCGCAGCCGCTCAGCGCAACGCGCGACGGGTCGTCGAATCGATGGCGCTGGCGCTGGAAGCGTCTCTGCTCGTGCGGTTCTCACCGACCGAGATCGCCGAGGCATTCATCGCCGCGCGACTCGGCACCGACCGCGGATTCGAGTACGGCGCCCTACCCACCGGCACCGACCTGGAGCTCATTCTGTCTCGTCAGTGATCCCGACCGCGTCGAGGATGGCGTTACGGATCCTCGACGCGGTGTTGGGCAGCCACATGGCCATCACCGGGGTCATCGGCGGATCGTCGAACGAGACGATGCGAATCTGGTTCTGGTACAACCATCCCGGCTGGTTGGTGACGAAAGCACACGCATCCGGATGAGTGATCACCGACATGTGCGGTGGAGTGCCACGCAGATTCGACACGACGATCTCCGGCTCGAAACCCGCTCGGCGACAGTACGACACGATCATGTTCTTGTAGTCGTCCTCGAGTTCGGACACCACGATCGGGTGATCGGCGAGATCACGCATCGCACACGTCGGATTCTTCGACAGCGGATTGTCGGCGTTGACCGCCAGTCGCAGCTCGTGCCGAGTGGCGATGGCACCGGCGAGATCGGTCGGCGCGGTGTGCGAGCGGGCGAGCACCATGTCGACGTCGCCGGACATGATGGCGTCACGGATGTCACCCGGCCAGAGCGGCTTGACCGTGATCAGCAACGACGGATCGGCCAACACCGCGCCCTCGATGACCTGGAAGACCTCCGAGGGCGCCAGCCCCGGCGTGTGCCCGATCGAGAACGGATCGGGCTTGTTGTCGTCGATCATCTTGACCTCGGCCGCGAGATTCGACCCGCCCGCCAGCAATGGGATTGCCCCCTCGTAGAGCGCCACCCCGGCCGGCGTGGGCGTCAGAGTTCGTCGCGACCGAGAGAACAACTCGACGTCGAGTTGCCGCTCGAGTTCGCGAATCGCGACAGAAAGCGCCTGCTGGGAGATGTAGAGCCGCTCGGCCGCCACCCGCAAAGACGGGGCATCGACCACCGCCATGAACATCCGCAGCCGTCGAAGATCGAGATCGCGCATTATCGGCCTACCGCCTTTCTCGCCCCATCCTCAAGGTCGCCTTGTTGGAAGACAACATATCCGATATCGATGAGCGTCGTTTGTCATTCTATTGTTGTCAATAGCCCAGTGGTTGATCACGTGCGGGAAGTGGACTCTGAGACAGAGCCCACTTCCCGCACGTGATCGGCGTGGCATCGGGGGGTGCCACGTCGTCGACCGGCAGCCGCCAAACAGCCGCACGCTGGCGCTTTACCGCGGGGCGATCCACATCACGGCCCCGCACGCCGCGGCACAGAGGGGTTGCCGCGGCGTACGGTCCCCCCTCTCCCCACCGATCCTCCTGGTCGTGCGAGCACACGGGCGCATCGGCGGCCACGCCTCGTCACATGGAACGATGGTGGGCACATGTCTCATGTGACCGGGAGGACACCGCATGACCCACGAGGCCCAGTTGCACGACCTCGATCCGCGCACCCCCGTCATCGTCGGCGTCGGGCAGGCGTCCGAGCGCATCACCGACGCCGAGTACCAGGGTCTGGGTGAGGCCGATCTGGCCGCCCGCGCGCTCGACGCTGCGCTGACCGACACCGGCGTCGCGCACACCGACGTGGCACGGGCCGTCGACACCGTCGTGGCGGTGCGATCTTTCGAGGTGTCGAGTCCGCTCTCGTCGTCGCCGCTGGGGCGTCCGGACAACATGCCGCGCGCGGTCGCCGGCCGGATCGGGGTCACGCCGCGGCGCGCGGTCACCGAGGTGGTCGGCGGACAGAGCCCGCAGAAACTGGTCGACGAGTTCGCGCAGGCCATCGCCGACGGCAATGCAGACGCTGTGCTGATCTTCGGCTCGGAGGTGATGTCGACGGTTCGGCACGCGCTCAAGTCTCTCCCCGCCGAAGCGCGCCCCGACTTCTCCGAGACGGTGCCCGGCGATCACGAGGACCGCGGATTCGGGCTCAAGGGCCTCACCTCGGTGCAGGAGGCGCGGCACGGACTCCTCGAGCCAATCACCCAGTACGCACTGCTGGAGAACGCCCGGCGGCACGATCGGGGACTGTCCCGCGCCGACTACGCGCGGTCGATGGCCGAACTGTTCGCCCCGATGTCGGCGATCGCGGCCGCCAAGCCGCATGCGGCGTCGCCGGAAGCGCGATCGGTCGAGGAGATCGCGACGGCGTCGGACTCCAATCGCGCGCTGGCCGAACCGTATACGCGCCTGCTGGTCGCGCGCGATCAGGTGAATCAGGCCGCGGGGGTCGTCGTGATGTCGGTGGCCAAGGCCACCGAACTCGGAATCGATCCCGCGCATTGGGTATTCGTGCACGGGCACAGTGATCTGCGGGAGCGGCCGTTGATGGAACGCGTCGACCTGTCGACGAGTCCCGCGTCGATCGCCGCGATGAACGTCGCCCTCGACATGGCCGACCTCACCCTCGACGACATCGCTTTCCTCGACTTCTACAGCTGTTTCCCGATCGCGGTGTTCAACATTTGCGATGCATTCGGCCTGCGCGCCGACGATCCGCGTGGGTTGACCGTCACCGGCGGACTGCCCTACTTCGGCGGGCCCGGCAACAATTATTCGATGCACGCCATCGCCGAGGTCGTCGATCGAGTGCGTTCGCGCCCTGGCACTTTCGGTCTCGTTGCCGCCAACGGCGGGCTGATGAGCAAGTACTCGGTCGGCATCTACGCCACCACACCGACCCCGTGGCAGGCCGGCGACGATGACCTCATCCAGCGAGAACTCGATAGCCGACCGTCCGTCGACGAACGACGCAATGCCGACGGCGCCGCGACCATCGAGAGTTTCACCGTGTTGCCCGCCGACAAGAACGGGCGCCGTAAGTCCATCGTCGTCGGCCGGCTCGGCGACGGCGCGCGCTTCGTCGCCAACGGCGCCGAGGGCGATGATGAACTCCTCGAATTGCTGACCGGGAGTGACGATCCCATCGGCTCACCGATCTACGTCCGGTCCTTCGCCCGCGGCAATCGCGTGACCGTTTCCGATGAGCGGATGTCCGAGTTGTTCCCGGTCGGACCGCACGGCTTTCGGGCAGAGTACGAGAACGTCGTCGTCCGTCGGGACGGCCGTGTCCTCGAGGTGACGATCAACCGGCCCGCGGCGCGTAATGCACTCGACCCGGCGGCCAACGCCGAACTCGACGAGATCTTCGACGCCTACTTCGCCGACCCCGACCTCTGGGTGGCGATCCTCGCCGGAGCGGGCGACAAGGCGTTCTCCGCCGGAAAC
>NZ_MVPX01000412.1:0-8452 GCF_002043085.1 Gordonia sp. i37
CCCAAAGCCGGTGATCGCCGCCGTCAACGGCGTGGCCCTCGGTGGTGGTCTCGAGATCGCTCTGGCGTGCCACATCATCGTCGCCGACGAGAAGGCGAGTTTCGGTCTGCCCGAGGTGAAGGTGGGCCTGGCCGCTGCCGCGGGCGGACTCGTTCGGCTACCGCGCGCGATCGGCCCGGCACTGGCCCGCGACATGATCCTCACCGGCCGCCGCATCGACACCGCCGAGGCCTACCGCATCGGTCTGGTCAGCCGCATCGCCGACCACGGCCAGGTACTCGTCGCCGCACGTCAAGTGGCACAGGAGATCCTGGCCGGCTCGCCGACGTCGGTCCGGGCATCGTTGCAGGCAATGGCCGACGCCGAGGCCATCGACGATCCGGTCGAGGCGATCGAGGCGACCTCCTCGGTCCTCGACTCGCTGCTGATCAGTCAAGACACCATCGAGGGGATCAGTGCGTTCGTCAGCAAGCGTCCGCCGCGGTGGACGGGGCGGTAGCGGTCGCCGGCGCAGGGTTGTGGCGCGGAAGGCATTGTGTCTCAACGGGTCTCGAGGCTCGTCGCTATCGCTCCTCACACCTCGACCAGCGGGAAAAAGCATCGCCACCAAGTGGGCACCACCCCTCCGATGGTCGAGGCGCCCGAGCCCGCCAGAGCAAGGGCCTCGAGACCCCGCGACACGACAACGCTGACACGGAACCAGCACCGGCACAAGAGGTCTCGAGGCTCGTCGCTATCGCTCCTCACACCTCGACCAGCGGGAGAAGGATCGCCGGCGGGTAGAAGCACAACCAGCGGGAGAAGCGGTCGCCACCGGGTGGCGGCCACCAGCAGGAGAAGGGTCGCCACCGGGTGGGCGAGTCAGAGGATCACACCGGGATTCAGCAGGCCGTCGGGATCGAGGGTGGCCTTGATGGCGGCGGTCAGCTCCATGACGTCTGGGCCGACCTGATCGGGGAGCCAGCCCTTCTTCAGTCGGCCGACGCCGTGCTCACCGGTGATCGTGCCGCCCAACGAGATCGCCAGGTCCATCACCTGGCCGAACGCCTTCTGGGCGCGGTCGTGCTCGTCGGCGTCGTCGGGATCGAACACGATGAGCGGATGGGTATTGCCGTCACCGGCGTGGGCGATCACCGAGATCATCACCGCGTTGTCGTTCGCGATCCTGCCGACCCCGTCGATCAGTGCGGGTAGTGCCGGTAGCGGCACCCCGACGTCTTCGAGCAGCAGTGAACCGAGTTTCTCCACCGCGGGGATGGCCGCGCGTCGGGCGGCGGTGAACGCCTCCCCCTCGGCGGCGTCGGTGGTGTCGAAGACCTCGGCCGCACCACACGACTCGAAGGCCTCACGGATGATCTCGACCTCGGCCACTCCGGCCGGTCCCGGCGCATCGGACTGCGCGACGAGCAGGGCACCCGCGTCCCGGTCGAGGCCCATCCGCAGCATGTCCTCGACGGCGTTGATCGAGACCTTGTCCATGAACTCCAGCATCGCCGGTCGAATCCTGGCAGTGATCGCGAGAACCGCCTCGCTCGCCGAATGCACCGACGAGAAGGTGCCGACCACCGTGCACGCCGACGCCTGCGGTGGCAGCAGCCGCAGGGTGACCTCGGTGATGATCCCGAGCAGTCCCTCGCTGCCGACGAACAGTTTGGTCAGCGACAACCCGGCCGAATCCTTGAGTTGCTTGCCGCCGAGGCGGATCGCGCGGCCGTCGGCGAGCACCACCTGCATACCGAGCACGTAGTCGGTGGTGACGCCGTACTTGACGCAGCACAGTCCACCGGCGTTGGTGGCCACGTTGCCGCCGATCGAGCAGATCTCGAATGACGACGGGTCCGGCGGATACCAGAGATCGTGTGCCGCGGCAGCGGCCTTGACCTCGGCATTGAACAGCCCCGGCTGCACCACCGCGGTTCGGGTGGCGGTGTCGATGCTCATCTCACGCATCTTCTCGGTCGAGAGCATCACCGCGCCGTCGACGGCCGTCGAACCTCCCGAGAGGCTGGTGCCCGCGCCTCGGGTGATGATCGGGACGCGATGAGCGGCACACCAGCGGACCACCGTCTGGACGTGCTCGGTGGTCGTGGGGCGGATGAGCGCGAGCGGTGTACCGGCCGTCGGGTCGAAGGCTCTGTCCTGCCGATACCCGGCAAGGATGTCGGGGTCGGTGACGATCATCTGGTCGGGGAGGTCGGCGCGCAGATCGGCGAGGTCCACGCTGCCGGTCTCGGTACTCGTGTGCACACTGCTCATGGGTTCAGCGTAGGCGTGGCCGCCGGGTGCCCGTGTCCCTTCCTGAGACCCGCACCGGCACGCCCCTGCGGTGAACGTTTGGCCAACGTCCACACTCCACCGTCGCCCTCACGCACTATGGAGTGATGACCGACTTCAACAAGACCATCATCGACGAGTTCCACGCCAACGACGGCACCGTCACCACCATGGGCTTCGGCCGTAACCTCGTCCTCGTCCACTCCATCGGCGCCAAATCGGGAGCGCAGCGGGTGACGCCGCTGATGTCGCTGCCCGACGGTGCCGGAGGTCGCTTCATCGTCGGCAGCGCGGCCGGCTCTCCGAAGGATCCGGCATGGGTGCACAATCTGCGCAGGAATCCGGAGATCACCATCGAATACGCCGGCGAGAAATCCGGGATCGAAAAGCATCCGGCGACCGCCACCGAACTCGATCCGGCGCAGCGTGAGCAGGCATGGCAGGGTTTCGTCTCGGCGTCCGAGCAATTCCTGAAATACACCGAAACCGCCGAGGGCCGTGTCTTCCCGATCTTTCGCCTGACGCCCAAGAAGTGATTTCGGCACCAGCCGATATCCTGACGAGATGTTCGGGGTTGGCGAGATTGTCGCGGGTTTCGTGGTCGACGCCGTCGTGGGTCACGGCAGCAGCGCCGACGTCTACCGGGTGCACCGCACCGGCGAATCGACGTCGCTCGCGCTGAAGGTTCTCCACGCCGACGACGGCGACACCGGCCGGGCGCGAGAACGCTTCGAGCGAGAGTTCGCGATCGCGTCGCTCCTCGACCATCCGCACATCGTGGCCATGGTCTCGCGCGGTGAGGTACTCGTCGATTCGTCTCCGCCGCGGACGCAGCTGTGGCTGGCGATGCAGTACGTGGCCGGTCCGTCGGCGATGTCGCTGATCCCGCGTGAGGATCAACAGCCGCGGGTGCCCGCGGTACTGCGCGTGGCAGCGCAGATCGGCGACGCCCTGGACTACGCACACTCCCGCGAGATCCTGCATCGGGACGTCAAACCCGCGAACATCCTGCTGACGTCCCCCTCCGACGACACCGACGCCGTGCTCAGCGACTTCGGTATCGCGCGACTCCTCGACGACACCCGGCCCCTCGCCCGCAACGGGCGGGTCCAGGGGTCCATCGCCTACGCTGCCCCCGAATTACTTCAGGCACAACAACTCTCCCCGGCCACCGACGTGTATTCGTTCGCGTGCTCGCTGGTGGAGTTGTTCACCGGGCTGCCGCCGTTCCCACGGTCCACGCCGTTCGCCATCACCTACGCCCACCTGCGTGACGAGCCGCCGAAGCTCACCCGGCGCCGCGATTGGCTTCCGTCGGCGCTGAATTCGGTGTTCGCCAAGGCGCTCGCCAAGAAGCCCGAGGAGCGCTACCAGACGTGCACCGAGTTCGTCGACATCATCTCCCGCGCCCTGCGTGACGTGCCGGTACCGGCACACAATCCGCGACGGCGGCGCCGCGTGCGCGGATATCCGGGCTGATCGGCGCCCCTCGTCGGAGTGACGCCGACCACACTCGGCCGTCATGTTAAATCGGACATCCGGCCCACATCCCGTTCGCGGCAGTTCTTTTCGTGCCCATTGGTCCGATGTCCGGGTCGGCGAATCGCGAATCTGTTTACATGGATCTCCCATTCATGTCACAACCGCTCCCTAACTTGGGTTCCCGTCCATCACACATGTGCCGCAGTGCAACCCGCTCGCGGCCGACGACGCCGGTCGACCCACCACCTGTCGACCCACACCTAGGGGAACCATTGACGGCCGAATCATCGACCTCGTACGACAATTCCGCTCTCACCCATGAGGACGAGGGCTATCACAAGAGTCTGAAGCCGCGGCAGATCCAGATGATCGCCATCGGCGGCGCGATCGGCACCGGCCTGTTCATGGGCGCCGGCAGCCGACTCCACGATGCAGGCCCGGGCCTGTTCATCACCTACGCCGTCTGCGGCGTGTTCGTGTTCTTCATCCTGCGCGCCCTCGGCGAGTTGGTGCTCCATCGCCCGTCATCCGGGTCATTCGTCTCCTACGCGCGTGAGTTCTTCGGTGAGAAAACAGCTTTCGTCACCGGCTGGCTCTACTTCTTCAACTGGGCGGCCACCGCCATCGTCGACGTCACCGCGATCGCGCTCTACGTCCACTACTGGGGCATGTTCGAAGCGATCCCCCAATGGCTGATCGCATTGGTCGCCCTGTGCATCGTGATGGCGATGAACATCATCTCGGTGAAACTGTTCGGCGAGATGGAGTTCTGGGCGTCGATCATCAAGGTCGCCGCACTGGTCACCTTCCTCGTCGTCGGCATCATCTTCCTCGGCGGACGCTTCGACATCGACGGCGCCGCCACCGGATTCAGCGTGATCTCCGACAACGGTGGCATGTTCCCGACCGGTATGTTCTCACTGGTGATCGTCACCTCCGGTGTCATCTTCGCTTACGCCGCAGTCGAATTGGTGGGTACCGCCGCCGGCGAGACCGCCGAACCGGCCAAGGTCATGCCGCGCGCCATCAACTCGGTCATCGTGCGCATCGCCGTGTTCTACGTGGGATCGCTGGTGGTGCTGGCATTGCTGCTGCCCTACACCACCTACAAGGCCGGCGAGAGTCCGTTCGTCACGTTCTTCTCCAAGATCGGCGTCCCCGCCGCCGGCGGCATCATGAACCTCGTCGTGCTCACCGCGGCACTGTCGAGCCTCAACGCCGGTCTCTACTCCACCGGCCGCACCCTGCGGTCGATGGCGATGAACGGCAGCGGCCCGGCGTTCACGGCCAAGATGAACCGCAACGGCGTGCCCTTCGGCGGCATCGCGCTGACCGGTGCGCTGACCCTGCTCGGCGTCGTACTCAACCTGTTCGTCCCGGCCGAGGCCTTCAACATCGCCCTGGATCTCTCGGCGCTGGGCATCATTTCGACCTGGGGCATGATCGTCGCCTGTCAGATCCAGCTGTACCGATGGGAGCAGAAGGGCATTCTCACGCGGCCGGCGTTCCGGCTGCCGGGCACGCCATACACCAGCTACCTGACGCTGCTGTTCCTCGCGGCCGTCGTGGTGTTGATGTGCTGGGACAACTACTGGAATCTCATCGCCATCATCGTCGGTATCCCACTGCTGACCGGCGGGGGGTTCGCCTGCCGCGGCAAGGTCTTGGCGATCTCCCGACAACGCCAGGGCTACACCGGCGAGTACCCGGTGATGCCGCAACCACCGGTGCCCGAAGGCCCCGGCGAGACCGAGGCGAAGGATCGGGACTGACGGATCGCCGCGGGGTGAGGGGTGCCGGAGCGGCACGCCTCACCCCGCGCGCGTGTGTTGCGGCGCGGTGATGCCGTACACGCGACGCGCGGTGTTACGAAAAACGTTGCCCAGCACGTTGTCTCCCCAGGGTTCGAGGATCTCGGTCAGGCTCGCGATGACGGTGTCGATCGATGCATTCGGTTTGTCGATCGGGAAGTTGGAGCCGAACATGACCCGGCTCGCACCGAAGTGACCG
The DNA here is from genome assembly GCF_002043085.1 of Gordonia sp. i37. Taxonomy (NCBI): domain Bacteria; kingdom Bacillati; phylum Actinomycetota; class Actinomycetes; order Mycobacteriales; family Gordoniaceae; genus Gordonia; species Gordonia sp. i37. The sequence continues at coordinate 5,767 of NZ_MVPX01000412.1, forward strand.
ACGACGTGCCGGACCAGCGGGCCGACCATCTGTGTCAGGGTCTCGCGGGCACCGATGTTGCCCCACGGCTCACGGCCGTAGCCGAGAACCGGCATGGCAAGCCCGGAAAGCTTGACCACCACATTGCGTTCGGCGGCAATCGAGGTCATGCGCTCACGCCACAGGCGCAGGATGTCGGCGCGGGCCGCCGCGGTGGTCCCGGTGCGCAGCCCGACGGGGCCGAAAGCGCCTACAGGACAACCGAAATGGTCGACGATGACGGTGGTGTCCGGGAATTCGCGGGCGAGGGTGATCACGTCGTAGAGCTGATGGGAGTAGACGAAGACCTCCACGGCGAGCCCGCGGGCGGCGACCTTCTCGACGCCGGAGAGGAAGTCGGCCGATGCGAGCATGCCGTCGACCGGCCCGGCCGATCGGACCTTCGGGTCCGGATGACGCGTCGCGGTGACCTGGATACCGCGCACCCGATCGCTGAGCGCGCGTTGCGCGTCCAGGCGCGCCTCGAAGCCCTCGGCCCGCGGGTCGGCACGCATCATCACCGCACCGAGCGTCGGGGCCACGCCGACCCCGAATGGCAGTCCCTGCAGGTAGTCGATCTCGTCGACGGCCTGCCGGCTCGCGTCGGGCTCCTCGACATCGCCGAGGCGCCAGTACGATTCGGACACCACGACGGACTCGATACCCACCCCGACCACTTGCGCCACCGGCGCGATGTCGGCGCCGTAGTGTCGCGGCTCGTACGCACGTCCGATGATGTGCGGGGTCAACACATAATCGCGCTCGGCTTGGGGAACGGCGACCGAGAAAAGCCTGTCCCCCACTTTGGGGACAAATCGGTATCCACGCGCGACGGGATTACGCGACCACGGTGTCCGACGCGGATTCCATTGTTGGACGTGGGCGTCGACGATCCCCGATATCGTTCCGGCCAACATTGTCACCATTCGAGATTGCCATAGTTGTTGACGCATCTCATGCGTTCGACGGACGAAAAGAATTGCCGGTCGTCGCCATCCTCGGATCGGCTGCGCCACGGCGACGGCCTGCGGGTGAACCGAACTGTCGGTGACGCAGGGCAGAATGGAGATGTTGTCGGTTGACCGGTGATCGGTGACCAGTGATCGGTGGGAGGTGTGCGCAATGGCGAGTCATTCCCGCCATGTGCTGCATCAACTCCGCGACCTGATCGCCCGCGATCCCGACCGCTTCGCCCGCAACATCTACACCCGCCTGTTCGCCATCGACCCCGACCTGCGCGAACTGTTCGGCGCGATGATGTCGCAGCAGCGCGAGGCGTTTTACCACGTCATCGACCACGTTCTCGACGTCATCCCGAGCCCCGACGGACAGGCCGAACTCGTGGAGTTCCTGGCGCAACTCGGGCGCGACCACCGCAAGTACGGGGTACAGCCCGAGCACTATCAGGCGATCTTCCGGGCGTTGATGGGTGAGTTCGCGGTCACGCTCGGCGATCAGTGGGACGACGAGGCCCAGCGGACCGTCGGGCAGGCGATGATGCTCGTCACCGGTGTGATGCGCGGAGCGGCGCAGACCGCGTCGGGGCCGGCGACCTGGACCGCCCGCGTGGTGGAGAAGTTCCGCATCAGCCGCGGTCTGGCGGTGGTACGACTCGTCACCGACACGCCACTGCGATTCAACACGGGCCAATACCTCGAGGCCCAGATCCCCCAGTGGCCGAAGGTGTGGCGCAACCTCTCCCCGGCGATTCCGCCCAACCCGCACGGCGAGTTGGAGTTCCACGTGCGCGCGGTACCCGGTGGCACGGTCAGTCCGACGATCGTCGGTCAGACCCAGCCCGGCGACGTGTGGACGTTCGGTCAGTCGCACGGCACGCTACACATCGACGGCGACCGCGAGGTACTCATGGTCGCCGGCGGCACCGGCCTGGCGCCCTTGCGCGCACTGCTCATCGAGATGTCGGCGCTGGCGACCTCTCCGCCCACCCACGTCTACTACGGGGCGCGGTATCCCGGTGAGCTGTACGACCTACCGGTGTTGCGTCAGATCGCGGCGACCAATCCGTGGCTCACGATCACCGCGGTGTCGGAGGAGCAGACCGATCCGTGGTGGCTCGACGACCCGGTCCGGCCCGCCGAGCTCGGCATCGACCATCGCATCGGTCGGCTCGTCGACGTCGTCGGCGCCGCGGGCAGCTGGGACGACCGGCAAACCCTGATCACCGGCTCACCGATGATGGTGGAGAACACTCGGCGCGGGCTGATCATCGCCGGGGTGCGGGCCAGCCTCATCCAGCACGACCCGATGTTCTAGGGCCCGTCTCGACGCTGCTGCGGCCGCTACCCACCCGCGCCCGGGTTGCCGGGGCCCAGTTGCGGCGCGGTGACGGTCGTCGTCACCACCGAGGTGACGGTCTCCTGTTCGGTGACCGTGGCCGTCGCTGTCGCCGTTGCCGTCGAGGTGACGGTCTGGGTGGCCGTACTGGTGACCGGTGGCCGCGTGACGGTACTCGTGACGGTCTGCTGGTCGACGACCGTCTGGGTGTCGGGTTGGCCGGTGCGGGTGACGGTGACCTCGCTGGTCGGGCCGGGCACCGTGACGGTCGAGGTGACCGCGGCGGGCGTGCCCGAGTCGTCCTTGCCGGTGAACAGCGCCACCAGTGCGACCACGCATAGCAACGCGGCGAGCCCGGCGGCGCCGCCGATGA
>NZ_MVPX01000413.1:0-19895 GCF_002043085.1 Gordonia sp. i37
GGGCATTTGCGCTCCGGAACCGGCCGCGACCACGCGAGTCGCACCCGCTCCGCGCGTCAGCGAGTTCAGATGCGCCACGAGGCCGTCGGCACCCTGCGGATCGGTCAGCGGCACCGACTGGGGCGCGGCGACGGCGGCGGAGGCGTGTACCGACGAGTGCTCGGCGTTGACGAGGGCGATCGAGGCGCCGGAGGCGAGGGCGCCGGACCGGTCGAGGACGACTGCGGCGACATCGCCGGTGGCGTCGCGGTGCGCAACCTGGGCCAGGGCGTGCGGGAGGTCGACGAGGCTCACCGCCGATGCCCACTCGGGTGCGCCGGGTGCGTTCATCGAGAACTCGAGGTGTGCTCGTACGTCGGGGCGGGCGCAGGTCAGGACGATGTGGTCGATCGTGAAGGGAGCGGAGTCGACGAGTTCACGCAGCGCGTCGAGCGCCGCATTCGGAGACTCGTCGGCGAGCTCCACGTGATTGCTGGCGACGATCTCGCCGGTGGCGTCGCGGACGACGGTCGCGATCTCGTCGCCCACCACCGAGACCCCGAGCACTGCAGGTTCGGCGATGGAGATCTCGGGTGACTCGCTCACCATTCGCCTCCCTTGTCAGGTCACCGACCTCGGATGACACGCCGCCACAGACTAACGCGCGATCGGTGCGCGGCCCACAGGCCGCTTACCGATCGCTGTCGTCGGGGATCAGTGAATCGTTACTCGGACGGTCACACTGCAGGGGGTCACACTGCAGGAGGGGTCACACTGCAGGGGTCACTCTTCGGTGCGTCGGCGCCGGGGCTGCCAGACGACGAGCGCATTGGTCCGCGGGACGGGGACCAGTTCACCGCCGCGGCGGGCGCGGTGTGCGTCGACCTCGCGTTGGAGCTCGTGCACCCGCTGTTGGAGCGCGTCGACCTGGTTGGTGAGCTCGATGATGCGTTTGATGCCCGCGAGATTCACGCCCTCCTCCTGGGAGAGCCGCTGGATCTCGCGCAGCACCTCGACGTCGTGCGAGGAGTAGCGTCGCCCGCCGCCGCTGGTGCGTTGCGGGGTCACCAGCCCGAGCCGGTCGTAGGTGCGCAAGGTCTGCGCGTGCATTCCGGCGAGCTCGGCGGCCACCGAGATCATGAAGGTGGCGGTCGCGCTCACCTCGCCCTCGAAACCCTCGAAACCGCCGGCCGGCCCGGCGCCCTCAGCGCCGGGCCGCCCACGATTCTTGCGTTCTGCCATGGCTCATCGCCCCCAACCCGCCCGAGGATCGAAACCGCTGGACTTCTCGGCCTCGGCGTAGGCACGCATGGCCTCCACCGCGGCGTCGTCGAGTTTGCGGGGCACCTCGACCTTGACGGTGACGAGCAGGTCTCCGGCACCGCCGGCGCGCTTGGGCACGCCGCGGCCACGGACCCGAAGGGTACGGCCGTCGCTGGTGTTCGGCGGGATCTTCACCCCGACCGATCCGTCGAGCGTCGGCACCGAGACCGTCGAGCCGAGCACCAGTTCGGAGATGCTCACCGGCAGTTGGACGCGCAGGTCGTGACCGCTACGGGTGAACACCTTGTCGGGGGTCACGTGGACCACGACATACAGGTCGCCCGACGGTGCGCCCCGGCGTCCGGCTTCGCCTTGTCCGGCCAGCCGGATGCGCTGACCGTCCTCGACGCCGGAGGGGATGCGGACGTTGATGGTGCGCGAGCGCACCTTGACGCCGCTGCCGTCGCAGTCGCTGCAGGGGTCGTCGATGCGGGAGCCGGTGCCCTGGCAGTCCTGGCACGGCTCACTGAATCCGAACGCCCCCTGGTTACGGCTGACAAAACCGGATCCGTTGCAGTTCGGGCACACTCGCGGGCTGGTGCCCGGCTTGGCGCCGCTGCCGTGACAGGTGGTGCACGGCGCCGGGCTGGTCACCCGGAGTGGGACGGTCGTACCCAACGCCGCGTCCTTGAACGACAACGTGGTCTCGGTCTCGAGGTCGTTGCCGCGACGCGGCCGGGTCGCGGTCGAGGTGCGCGTGCCGCCCGAACCGCCGCGGTTGAACAAGCCCTCGAAGAGGTCGCCGAAACCGCCGGCACCCTCGCCCGCACCGCCACCACCGAACAGGTCGCCGATGTTGAAATCGGCACCGGTCTCGGTCGAGTAGCGGGTGCCGCCGCCGGCGCCGGGGAAGCCGCCGGGAAAACCGTTGCCGCCGCCGCGGAATCGTCCGCCGGCGAACATCGCTCGCGTCTCGTCGTACTCTTTGCGCTTGTCCGGGTCGGCGAGCACGCTGTGGGCTTCGGACACCCGCTTGAAGCGTTCTTCGGCTTGCGTGTCACCCGGATTGGCGTCCGGATGCAGCTCACGGGCGAGCTTGCGGTAAGCCTTCTTGATCTCTTCAGACGAAGCATCAGAAGCAACGCCCAGGTCCTTGTAGAAGTCACGCTCGAGCCATTCTCGTTGCGGAGCCACCAGACGTCACCTCCTTCTCAATGAACATGTCTGGATGAAGTATGTTCCGATATCCGGCGATGCGCGAAGCCGCGTGGGCGTCCGCGCATCGCCGGATGGTTGTGCAGGTGATTATTGTGCACCGGTCGGAGCGTCCTGCGGGCCGCTCTCCTGCGCTGCCGGCGCCGGGTCGGTGACGGTGACCATCGCGGTGCGGATCACCTTCTCGCCCAGGCGGTAACCGCTGCGATAGACCGCGCCGAGGACCGGCTCGGAACCGCTGCCGTCGTTCTGGACGGCTTCGTGCAGTTCCGGGTCGAAGACGTCGCCGGGTTCACCGAACTTGACGACACCCTCACCGGTCAGTGTTGCGGCCAGCTTGTCGGCGACCGCACGCAGCGGACCGGACTCGAGGTCGCCGTGCTCGCGGGCACGTTCGAGGTCGTCGAGGACCGGCAGCAGCTTCTCGATGAGAACCTGCTTGCCGTAGGCCACCCGGCCCTGCTTCTCCTCCTCGGTACGCCGCTTGTAGTTGGCGAACTGTGCGCGTTCGCGCTGCAGTGCCGCCGTGAGGTCGGCGACCTCGTCGGAGTGCGGGGTGCTCGGCTCGGGATCGGGGATCGCCGCGGCGGGCTCGGCCTCTGCGGGGCCCGGCCCGGCGGCCGAATCCTCGCGCACCTCACCCGTTTCCGGGTCGATGCGACGACGATCGGTCACCGTCACCGGCTCCTCGGAACCAGCTCCGCTCCCGGCGCCCGGAGCGACATTGGGCCCGCTCGCTCCGCTCCCGGCGCCCGGAGCGGTCACTTCTTCTCCTCGGGCTCGTCCACGACCTCGGCGTCGACGACGTCGTTGTCGCCTGCGGTCGCGCTGCCACCGTCGGCGGCGTCAGCGGCCTGACCCTCGGCGGCCGATGCCGCGTAGATGGCCTGGCCCATCTCCTGCGATTCGGTCGAGAGCTTCTCGATCGCGCTCTTGATGGAGGCGATGTCGTTGCCCTTGAGCGCCTCGTTGGCCTCGGCGATCGCAGCGTTGACCTTGTCCTTGACGTCGGCGGGCACCTTGTCCTCGTTGTCCTTGAGGAACTTCTCGGTGTGGTTCACCAACGACTCGGCCTGGTTGCGGGTCTCGGCCTCCTCGCGACGCTTGCGGTCCTCTTCGGCGTGGGCCTCGGCGTCCTTGATCATCCGGTCGATCTCGTCCTTGCTCAGGCCCGAGCCCTCCTGGATGCGGATGGAGTTCTCCTTGCCGGTGCCCTTGTCCTTCGCGGTGACGTGCACGATGCCGTTGGCGTCGATGTCGAAGGTCACCTCGATCTGCGGAACACCCTGCGGCGCAGGAGCGATGCCACCGAGCTCGAAGGAGCCGAGCAGCTTGTTGTGCGAGGCGATCTCGCGCTCACCCTGATACACCTGGATCTGCACCGACGGCTGGTTGTCCTCGGCGGTGGTGTAGGTCTCCGACCGCTTGGTCGGGATGGTGGTGTTGCGCTCGATCAGCTTGTGCATCACGCCGCCCTTGGTCTCGATGCCCAGGCTCAGCGGGGTCACGTCGAGCAGCAGGACGTCCTTGACCTCGCCACGCAGCACACCGGCCTGCAGGGCAGCACCGACCGCGACGACCTCGTCGGGGTTCACGCCCTTGTTGGGCTCCTTGCCGCCGGTCAACTCCTTCACCAGGTCGGTGACGGCGGGCATACGGGTCGAACCACCAACGAGCACAACGTGATCGATGTCGCCGACGGAGATGCCGGCGTCCTTGATGACCGCCTGGAACGGAGCGCGGGTGCGCTCGAGCAGATCCGAGGTGATCTTCTGGAACTCGCTGCGCGACAGCTGCTCGTCGAGGAACAACGGGTTCTTGTCGGCGTCGACTGTGATGTAGGGCAGGTTGATCGAGGTCGACTGCGATGCCGACAGTTCGATCTTGGCCTTCTCGGCAGCCTCACGCAGACGCTGCATGGCCATCTTGTCCTTGGTCAGGTCGATACCCGAGGAGCTCTTGAACTTCTCGACGAGCCAGTCGACGATGCGCTGATCCCAGTCGTCACCGCCGAGATTGTTGTCGCCGGAGGTCGCGCGGACCTCGACCACTCCGTCGCCGATCTCGAGCAGCGAGACGTCGAAGGTGCCGCCACCGAGGTCGAAGACCAGGATGGTCTGTTCTTTCTCGCCCTTGTCCAGGCCGTAGGCCAGGGCCGCGGCGGTCGGCTCGTTGACGATGCGCAGCACGTTGAGGCCGGCGATCTGGCCGGCTTCCTTGGTGGCCTGCCGCTGGGAGTCGTTGAAGTAGGCGGGCACGGTGATGACCGCATCGGTGACGTCCTCACCGAGGTAGGACTCCGCGTCGCGCTTGAGCTTCATCAGCGTGCGGGCACTGATCTCCTGCGGGGTGTACTTCTTGTCGTCGATCGCGACGTTCCAGTCGGTCTCGCCCATGTGGCGCTTGACCGAGCGGATGGTGCGGTCGACGTTGGTGACCGCCTGGTTCTTGGCGGGCTGCCCGACGAGCACCTCGCCGTTGCGCGCGAACGCGACAACGGACGGAGTGGTGCGGGAGCCTTCGGCGTTGGCGATGACGGTCGGTTCGCCGCCTTCGAGTACCGACACCACGGAGTTGGTGGTGCCGAGGTCGATTCCGACAGCACGAGACATCTTTGCTATTCCTCCTGGTTTCTGGGTGTGCACCCAAGTCCTGCTCCCCCGCGGCAGGCTTGGCGCCCACCACGAGAGTGTGGTTGTGGCAAACCTGTGCTCCGGGGGCAGACTTCAGTGCCTCCGACTCATGTCCTACCGGGTTGAGCCGGTCCAGGTCAACTCAAGTTGAGCCAGCATCGCTCAGGTTTCTCGATGGGTCCAACGGGTGGGGTGGCGCAGATGTTCCCGATTCGACCAAAAAAGTTGAGCGGAGTTCGCTCAGGTTTGGCCCGCGTGGCCGCAATTCTCACGCTTCGATCGTGAGATCCGCTCACGACCAGGCGCGATTGGGCCGATAATCCCCTCGGGGGTCGCGCTGTGTGGGGTCCACCAAAGCGGTGGCCGCCGAGTTCGAGGAGTCGAGATCATGAATCGTCGTGTCCTGTCCTTCGTGGCCCTGGCCATCACGATGCTCTACGGTATCGGCTTCGCGGTCATCGACACGAACACGCCGTATGCCGTCGTCGGCGGCGTGGTGGTGGCGTTGAGTTGGGTCGCGGTCGGGATGCTCGGGCGTGAGGAGGACGATCCCGAGTGAGCCGGCCGGCACGTCACAACGGTCACCACCGCAAGGGCGCAGTCCCCAGGAGTGTCGGCGCGCGGTGTGCCGGGGTCGACAGACCCTCGAAGACCATCGGCACCGAGGGTTCGACGAGGCGCCCGAGCGGACCATCGCAGCCCTCGGCGGACGCGACCGGCGGCCCGATCGGTCGCCCCGGACGGGCGTCGACGATCCCCAATGAGCGAACCCAGGTGCACACCCGCGCCAATTCGACTCGCACGCGCCATGTCCCGCCCTCGGTGGCCCGTCGGCGCAATGCCGCCACGGCCCCGGCGGCCCCCAAATAGGCGGCGAGATAGTCGTTGAGCAGTTGCGTCGGCGGCAGGGCCGGCACCCCTTCACCCTCCTCGAGAGCAAAACCCGTTGCCGAGCAGGCGAGCTGATCGAAGCCGCCGCGGTCGCGCCAGGCCGACCCAGATCCCCAGCAGTGGTAGTCGACGACGACGGCGCCCGGATGTTCGAGCGCGAGATCGTCGGCCGCGAGGCCCCGGTTATCCAGTCCCAGATAGGAGTTGACGAAGACGTCGCCGGCGTCGATCAGCGTGTGCAACGCCGCCGCTTGATCCGGCTGTCGCACATCGCAGTACGCGTTGCGCTTGCCCCCACCGGTGAGGGCGACCATCGCCAGGGGATCGGGAAGGTCGGGGCGGCTGACGTGACACACATCGGCACCGAAGGTCGCGAGCAGCTTTGTCGACACCGGCCCGGCGATCACGTGGGTCATGTCGACCACCCGTATCCCGTGGAGCGGCGGCCACACCGACGTGTGGGGAAGGGGCCGGGGCGGGGCGTCACCGATGCGCTCGAGTCGGATCACCGGATGCGTGGCGCTCTCCCGGCCCACGGGGTGCTCGGCCCATTCGTCGGCCGTGCGCACCGCGGCCGCCACGCCCCCGGCGGCGTACACGGCGTCCTCGAGATCGACCGCACCCCATTCGGCGGCCGCGGCCGCGATCTTCGATTTGACCGGCGGACAGTTCAGGACCACACACACCGCGTCGCGTTGATGAGGATAGGTGGTGATCAGAAAGATCCCCCGGCCGTCACTCGTACGGTAGAAGTCGTTGTTACCCAAAGCCGAGGGGTCCTCGACGACGGTGTGGACATGCCGGCCGTTGAGGGTGGTGAGAAAGGCCGCCCGGAGTTGATCGAGCGCCGTGGCGAGGTCGACGGTGACGCATCGGCCGCCCGCAAGTGCGGCGAGTTGGACCCCGAGGGCTCCGATTCCTGCGGCCGACGCCTCCGCGATCCGATGTGGCGACGAGGTGGTCGGCGCTTCTCCGGTGATCACGCATTCCCCGGTGTCGGTACCGAGCAGGGCGGTGAGGTCGAAGACCGTCGCGGGTACCGAGGTGAACGAGTCCGGGGACAAAGGTGTCGGGGCCATGTCCCTACTGTGGCCATCGCCGACAGCGCACCGACCAGGCTTTCGTATATACGTAAGGTGGTGGGCATGCGCCGACATCGCGCCATTCCGCGCGCGGACCACATCCTCGAGTGTGTCGCCCGCGCCGGAAAACCCTTGTCGCTGAGCGATATCGCGCGCGAAATCGAAGCGCCGGCCTCCTCGACCCACGACCTCGTCGACGACCTTCGGGCATGCGGTTACCTGACCCGCGTCGGCGCGCGCTATCGACTCGGCCAGCGCCTACGCACGCTGCGGCTCATTGCCGGCCACGCCGATCAGCCGCCGCTGACACCGGACGAACTCACCGAATTGAACGCCGTCATCGAGGCCCCGGTGGCGCTTGCGGTGTTGGTGGGATCCGACCTGGTGTACCTGCATGGGGTGGGTGAGGTTCCCGCGGAGATCGGCGCCGTGGTGCGCGATCACGTGCCTCGACCGTTGCTCGCCACGGCGGGTGGTCGGGCCATGCTGGCGTTCCTACCGGCGGACGAGCGCGCAGCACTGCTCGCCGAGCACGCCTCACCCGGCGAAGCCGTCGCCTTCGGCCGCGAGATCGATGAAATTCGCGCTTGCGGATATGCCCTCAGCGATGGTTCGGTGCAGTCGGCGCTGCGGGTGGCCGGGGTACCGGTATTCGGCGGGAGGCGACTACTGGCCGTGGTGGTCGTCGCCGCGCCGAGGATCTCGGGTCGACCCTCACCGGCTCTCCAACATGCCGCGCGACGCACGGCTGCCTGGTTGGCGGCCCGCGCCCGGACATGAGTGGTGCTGCTGCGCGACGCCTCACCGCCACTGCTCAGAGGGACTCGATGATCCGCTCGAAGAAGAGTTCCTGGGCGCCGAGCCGCCGACCGGGAAAGTACCGGGACACGACCGCTTCCAGCGCCTCTTGTGTGCGGATCGACAGGAGATGGCACAGCGCCACTGCGTCATCGATGTCCCCCTGCGACTTGCGCGTCACCATCGCCTTCATTGCGAGGACGTACTCCGGTGACGCGATACTGATGACCAGCGCCGGACCGATCTGCTCGCTTCGGGGATGGTCATCGGGTAGCGGAGGCATGAGCTGGGCGACTCCGTCGCTGAGCCAATTGGGGTCGAGATCACCCTCGCGCGCAGCGACCGATGCGGCCGCTTGAAGCACGACGTCGCGCGGCTCGAATGTTCCGTCCACATCCTCAGTCGCCCGATCGGCGTTGTACGCCAAGGCCATTGCCGCCCCGCCGACGATGAAGAGAACGCCGGCCTTTCCTCTCGCCTGCAACTCCGAGTCGAGAGCACGCAACAGCTCCCGGATCTCGGACGCCGTCTACGTTCGCGCCACGCTCAGACTCCCTCGAGATTGCCGACCGGCAACACCACGTTGCGCGTCTGCAGCTCCACCGGGGTCCGGAGGTAGTCAGTCCAGAAATACTTGGGCGGCACGCCAAACGGGTCGAACATCGCATCCGTGCAGAACCGGTCCGGTTCAAAGCACCATGCCAAGATCTCCGGATCGCTGACACGATCGCGCCCGGTGATGTGCGCGACCCCGCCCAGTATGGCGTCCCATCCGCGCGTGCCGGTGGGTGGCGGACGCCGATGGACCTCATCGATGTCGACGACGTCGGTCAACCGCTGCGTCCGGAGAACCAGTTCACGGAGTAGTCGGACCGCCAGATGCCAGTCGTACTCGCCGGCGGCCAGGGATTCCGCGAGCTCCGCATAGGTGAACAACGTCCCGCGTCTGCGGGTGGGTCGACGGACGTCAGCGGTCACACAGTCGATGATATCGGCGCGCAACGAGTTCGCCGCGCCCTTGATGCCACCGTCAGTCCGGCTTGGGCGCCAACGCGTCGCCCGGGAATCCGCGGACCGGGTGGACGTCGAACTCGAAGACGCCGGCCTGCACACCCGGGTCGTCGTTCATGATCTTCGCGGTCGTCTCGACGTCCTTGTCGAAGATCCCGAAGCCGCGGATGTCGGAGTCGTCCTCGGTGACACCGAGGATGACGGCGAGATCGCCCTTGGCGCGCAGGGAGAAGTTGCGTCGACTGTGTTCCCAGATCAGGTCCTTGGCCTCGGGGGTGCCGAACTTCGGTCCCGGGCGCAGAACCACCACCGAATACGGCTGCGAGTACTGGATGATCGTCCGCATCTCTTGGTCGGTGATCTTGGGCAGGTCGGACATGGAGAGCTCCTTTGCTGACACATATACGAGACTTCGTCTTTCACCGTAGTCCTCGAGTTCGGCGCAGATGCGGACCGCTGGATTCAGGGTGATCGCAAGGCTTCCGGACGCCCGGTACCCCGCTGTTAGCGTGGCGACGTGCGCTTTCAAGTTCTCGACATCGTTCCGCACACACCCCATCCGGTCACCGGTGAACTCCTCTCCTCGCACACGCGCCTGGCGCGCGTCGTCGAGAACGCGGTACTCGCCGAGCAGCTCGGGATCGACTCGTATGCGGTCGGTGAGCGTCATGCCGGGGAGTTCTTGTCGTCGTCGCCGACGGTGCTGCTCGGTGCGCTCGCCGCGGCCACCGACCGGATTCTGCTGTCGACCGGGGTGACCGTGCTCAGTCTGCTCGACCCGGTGCGCGTCGCCGAGGACTACGCCACCATCGACCAGCTCTCCGGTGGACGCCTGGAGATCGTGATCGGCAAGGGCAACGAGGACAAGCACTTCCCGATGTTCGGCCGTCGGCTCGAGCATCAGTACGACTACCTCAGCGAGAACTACGCACTGCTCCGGCGGCTCCTGCGCGAGGAGAATGTCACCTGGCGGGGCCAGCATCATGCACCGCTCGACGGGGTGAGCACCGTGCCGCGGCCGTTTTCCGGGCCGTTCCGGATCTGGCACGGGTCGGCGACCTCCACCGTCGCCGTCGACCTCGCCGCCCGATACGGCGACCCGATCGTCACCGCCAACGCCCTGCAACCGCGCGAGAACTATCAGGTGCTCATCGATCGGTATCGGGAGAAGTATGCCGAGTACGGACACGATCCGGCCCGGGCATATGTGGGGTCCGGATCGGGCGGTCTGTTCCTGGCCGCCACCACCGACGACGCGATCGCCGAGTATCGACCGGTCTACGAGGGCATCGCCGCCCGTAATCGCGAGAAGTTCGCGGGCGAGACCCGGATCGGCAAGGTCAACATGTTCGCCACCATCACCGACGCCGTCGAACGCGGGCCCGCGCTGGTCGGGTCGTCGCAACGGGTCGCGGAGAAGATCATCGACTATCACCGTTCGTATCATCATGATCTGCAGTCGATTTCGATCAATCCGGTGTTGCCGTACGAGCGTCAGCGTGAGGTGCTCACCCAATTCGCCGAAGAGGTGATCCCACTGGTGCGCCGCGAGCTGTCGACGACGCTGTGGAGTACCGACGACCCCGGACGCGCCGCCGGCTTCACTGCCGGCGACTTTGCTTGCGGCGGAACAAACTTCGGAATTCCGGCAAATTCGTCCGATGGGGGCGCAACTGCACACCGATGAGTACTGTGGCGTTGTTGCGTCACCGGTGTCATGAGGAGTGCACATGGACGAGAACCAGGTCGACCAGGCCTATCAGCAACTGCAGCAGCAAGGACAGCAGACGGCGACGGCGCTGTCGGCGCTGGCCCAAAAGCTCCAGGCGGCAGCCGCATCCGGCAATTCCGACGCCCGCGAGTGGGCGCTGGACCTCAACGAGGTCGCGCTCGCGATCCGCGACGAGGAGGGGCAGATGACCAACCTACTCCAGTCGATGCACGCGATGATCGATTCGCACATGCAGCAGGTGGCGCCGGCAGCCCCGCAACCGCAGTACCAGCAGCCGCAGTACCAGCAACCCCAGTATCAGCAGCCTGCCCAGTATGCGCAGCCCGCCTACGGAGCCCCACAGGGCGGCGGGATGCTGCAACGATTCCTCGGCAGCGGTTTCGGGCGATCGATCGCCATGGGCGCCGGATTCGGCATCGGCGACGACATCGTCAACGACATCTTCCGCTGAGCGAACGCCCTCGTGGTTACTCCGGTCCACCGGTCATTTCGCCGTTCGTCATCGCCGAACCAGGCCTACGTCACCACCGAGCCCGGGAAGGCATACCTCCCCGGGTTCGGTCTTGTCGTGAACCGTCGGCAGATCAGGCCGCGGCACTCACCTCGTCGGCGGCAGGCTCGAGAGCCTGCTTGACGATCTCGGCGACGTCGACCATCGGGTGCACCTGCAGGTCGTCGAGGACCTCGGCCGGAACGTCGTCCAGGTCGGGCTCATTGCGCTGCGGGACGAACACCGTCTTGAGGCCGTTGCGTTGCGCGGCAAGCAATTTCTGCTTGACGCCCCCGATCGGCAGCACCCGTCCGTTGAGCGTGACCTCCCCGGTCATGCCGACGTCCGCGCGGACCTTGCGACCGGTCGCCATCGACACCAGGGCGGTGACCATGGTGACGCCGGCGCTCGGGCCGTCCTTGGGCACCGCACCCGCCGGCACGTGCACATGGATGGTGCCCTCGAGCGACTTCGGGTCGACGCCGAGTTCGGTTGCGTGCGAACGCACGTAGGACAGTGCGATCTGTGCCGACTCCTTCATGACGTCGCCGAGCTGGCCGGTCAATTGCAGTCGGGTACCGCCCGCCTCACCCGGCTCGGAGCCCGTTCCACCGACGCGACTCACCTCGATGAACAGCACGTCGCCGCCCATTCCGGTGACCGCGAGCCCGGTCGCGACGCCGGGTACCGCGGTACGCTCCTCCGATTCGGGGGTGAAGCGCGGACGGCCCAGCAGTTCCTTGAGCTCTGGCTCGCCGACGATGACCGGTACTGCGGCACTACCGTTCTCGATGTTGGTCGCCACCTTGCGCATCAGCTTGGCCAGCAACCGCTCGAACTGCCGCACACCCGGTTCACGGGTGTAGTTCGCGGCGATCTCGCGCAGTGCGTCGTCGGTGACCGTGATCTCCTCGGCGGTCAGGGCCGCGCGCTCACGCTGGCGGGGCAGCAGATAGTCGCGGGCGATGGCCACCTTGTCGTCCTCGGTGTAGCCGTCGATCGTGACCAGTTCCATGCGGTCGAGCAGCGCTGACGGGATGTTCTCGATGACGTTGGCGGTCGCGAGGAACACGACGTCGGACAGGTCGAGATCCAGGTCGAGGTAGTGGTCGCGGAAGGTGTGGTTCTGCGCAGGGTCGAGGACCTCGAGCAGCGCCGCCGCGGGGTCGCCACGGAAATCGGATCCGACCTTGTCGATCTCGTCCAGCAGCACAACGGGATTCATCGATCCCGCTTCGCCGATGGCACGCACGATCCGACCGGGCAGCGCACCGACATAGGTGCGCCGGTGACCGCGGATCTCGGCCTCGTCACGCACACCGCCGAGGGCGACGCGCACGAACTTGCGGCCCAGTGCTCGGGCAACGGACTCACCGAGCGACGTCTTGCCCACTCCGGGCGGGCCGGCGAGGACCATCACCGCACCGGAGCCGCGGCCGCCGACGACCTGCAGGCCACGCTCGGCCCGCCGCGCGCGCACCGCGAGGTATTCGACGATGCGGTCCTTGACGTCATCGAGACCGTGGTGGTCGGCGTCGAGGATCTCGCGCGCACCCTTGATGTCGGTGGAGTCGGTGGTCGTGACGTTCCACGGCAGGTCGAGCACCGTGTCCAACCAGGTTCTGATCCAACCGCTTTCGGGCGACTGGTCGCTGGAACGCTCGAGTTTTCCGACCTCGCGCAGCGCAGCCTCACGGACCTTGTCGGGCAGGTCGGCGGCCTCGACGCGACCGCGATAGTCGTCGGCGCCGTCGGGCTCGTCCTCACCGAGTTCCTTGCGGATGGCGTTGAGCTGCTGACGGAGCAGGAACTCCTTCTGCTGCTTCTCCATCCCGTTGCGGACGTCGTCGGCGATCTTGTCGGAGACCTCGGTCTCGGCAATGTGCTCGCTGGTCCAGTCGATCAGCAGTTGCAGTCGCGCGGCGACGTCGTCGGTCTCGAGGAGCTCACGCTTCTGGACGTCGGTCAGCCATGACGAGTAGCCAGAGGTGTCGGCGAGATCCGACGGGTCGCTCATCTTGTTGACCGCGTCGATGACCTGCCACGCCTCACGACGCTGGAGCATCGCGAGGACGAGTTTCTTGTACTCGGCGCCGAGCGCCTTGGTCTCGGCGGTGGCCCCGGCCTCGTCGATTTCGGTCACCTCGACCCACAGCGCGGTGCCGTGGCCGGTGGTGCCGGTGCCGATGTGTGCCCGCTTTTCGCCCTTGACGACGGCCGCCTGGCCGCCGCCGGGGATGCGCCCGACCTGCACGATCGACGCAACCACCCCGTGGGTCGGGTACCGGTCGTCCAGACGCGGCGCGACCAGCAGTTTTCCGGGCTCGCTGGCCCGAGCCGCATCAACAGTCGCCTGGGCTGCGTCGTCGAGGGGGATCGGCACGACCATGCCGGGCAGGACGACGAGATCGGGAACGAACAGGACCGGCAATGAATATGTCTGCTCAGACATCTAACCTCCAAAGTTCAGTCTGACGGACTCAACTCTGCTGGCAGGAAGTTTGTTCCCGGGGCGGTTTCCGCCGTGGGCGAACGGGCTGTAGCTTCTCACCGAACGTGTCATTTTCTCATCGGCTTTTCATAGGCGTGTCATCGTTCTCATCGGGCTGTCATGCGGCACGATAGCAAAATGCCTGATCAGATCGGTGCGACCGAGATTCGCTTCGTTACCGAAGCCGGTGACGAGACCATCAGTCAGGTCAGGGATCACTCGATCAGCTCGATGGCCCGAGCCCAGCCAGTGCGCCTGCCACCGTCCCACGCCGGCCAACGCCACTATCCAGGTCTTTTTTGGACCCGTACAACAGCCGACCACGTGGTTTACGAAAGCCTTCTCGAACGCGACCGCATCTTGCTTGCCGACTTCGATCCCGAAGTCGTTTGGATCACGGCGCAACCTTTCTGGATCACCGGCGACGACAGAGGTACCGGCCGACGCCACTGTCCCGATCTCCTACTGACGCGGGCTGATGGGTCATATTTGGTCGTGGACGTCAAGAATCCACGAATCGCGCAGAAAGACGAGGTCAAGGCCGTGTTCACGTGGACCAAGGTGGTGTCCAAGCGCCTCTCCGCCGATTATGAGGTTTGGACCGGCGAGGACTCGGCGTTGATCAACAACATCAGATTCGCTTCTCAGGCTCGCCGCGAGTCGCGCGCGGCCCTGTTCCAGACGGTGCTCGAACGATTTCCAGAGGAGCTCTCAATCGCGCACGCTGAAGCCACACTCGCAGCCGAGCGGATTGCACGGCCTCGACACATCGTCCTCGAGCTTCTGTGGACGGGCACCTTCACGGCCGATCTCACCCGGCCATTCGGCGACAACACCTTGATCCATCGAGCCGAGGCCGTATGAGCAACACTTATCGACTTGCTGTTGGCGATCGGGTGTGGATCGACGGATCCGTGGTCCGCATAGTCGAGATCAGCGACAGTCGGTCGATAGTCGAATCGGATCGCGGCACACGAGCGGTGAGCACTCCACACCTCGTGAGGTCTTCTCAGCCGCTCGACGCACCTCGCAGGCCCTGCGAGACGTCCGGACAACTGCTTTCGAATCTTACGAAGAAACAGCAAGAGACTTACAACGCACGGCTCGCCGTCGTCGAAGCAGTACTGGAGATGCATCACAACAGCGGCGACTCTATCGGTCGCAGCTCCGAAACGGTCGCTCTCGCACACAACATGTCTGACCGCACCGTCAAACGCTGGGTGAAGGCGTATCAAGAGTCAGGACCAGCCGGCCTCGTCGAAGCAAGGAAGCAGCGCTCGCCGATCGACCCACTCTGGCGGGAGGCGTGCCTCGACGTACTCAATCGGTACACACGCGAATCCACACCCAGCAGAAACATAGTAATCGACCAGGCCAACAATCTGCTGACCGAGCGGTGTGGCGCCGATCTGGCGCCCACCCCATCCAATGCGACCGCCTACCGCTGGCTGGACGAGCTCTCCAAGGGTCGCTATTCATTTGGCAGCGGAAAGGCACGGCGAATCGCCGCCGACCGGCCGGAGGCCCCGTATGGCCGTTTGCGCGCCACGCGCCCCGGAGAGTACTTCGTACTCGACACAACGCGCCTCGACGTGTTCGCGATGGAGCCGATCACGCTGCGTTGGGTGCCGGTCGAACTCACTGTGGCGCAAGACCTCTATACACGCTGCATTGTCGGTCTGCGCCTGACCCCGATTTCAACCAAGGCAATCGACGTGGCCAATGTGTTACACCAGTCGGTCACGCCCCAAGAACCGGTCGACGACGGAGCGTGGCCGTTTCACGGCGTGCCTAGTTCGATCGCAATCGAACGCGACGACCCGACCGCAGACGATGCCACTCCGAGCATCCCAGGCTGCCTACCCGAGTCAATCGTTGTTGACCATGGCAAGATCTACCTCTCGCACCATGTCAGATCCGCCTGTGCGCGACTCGGAATCTCGATTCAGCCTGCGATCGTAAAGAAGGCGTCAGACAAGCCAACTGTCGAACGCTTCTTCAAGACCATTCGGCTCGGCCTGCTTCAGCAACTGCCGGGCTACAAGGGACCCGACGTCTATCACCGCGGTGAAGACATTGAGAGTCAAGCGTTCTACTACGTCGCCGAGCTTGAGTCGATAATTCGCGAGTGGACAGCTCGGGTGTACCACCGGTCGAAACACGAAGGCTTGTGTCTCCCTGAGACGCCCGGCCTCGAGCTATCACCGCTCGAAATGTACGAGATCGGCCTGGCTCGCGCCGGTGGACTCACCATCCCGTCCTCACCGGACCTTGCGTACGAGTTTCTCAATGTGGAGTGGCGCACGATCCAGCACTATGGCATAGAAGTGGATGGGCGCCGATACGATGGCGCGGCGCTCAACCCTTACCGGAATAGCAAGTCCAACTTCGGTGGTCCGAAGGCTAGAAAATGGCCAATCCACATAGACAGCGGCGATGTTCGACGCGTGTACTTCCGCGACCCCTCATCTGGCAAATGGTCGCCTCTGGTCTGGGAGCACGCAGGTGGACTCGACCAGCCCTTCTCCTCGGACGCCGCCGACTACACCAAGCTTCTGGCCGTCCGCGAAAACCGGCATGTCGACCCACAGGACGCCGTCCGCAACCTCCTCGATGAGTGGTCCAAAGGCAACACCAAATCCAAGCGCGACCGCGCCCTCGCACGACGCCTGGCCAGCACCCGTTCCACGGCAAGCGATACTGGCGATGGCCAACCTGACGACGAGATTGCATCACTGCCAGGAGTTATCGACCTTCTCGCGAGGAGAGCAGAACGTCGCCCTCCAGGTTGGGATTTGGACGATGACCTCGATGTGTTTGAGAAGTACCAAGGTGCAGACGATTCGAGCTATGAGGTATTCGACGAATGAGTAACCCATGGGCACTATGGCTTCGAAACAATCAACCGCATCGCTACAACCTGGCGTCAAAAGTGGGCTGGCACGACTTCGTGCATTCGCCGCCGCGCGCGAGCCTGGAACTCCTCACGAAGGGACAGATCGCAGCGCTCAGCGACGACGAGCGCGAAGACTACAACGAAGCTCGCTTTGTATGGAATGCCAACCTCCCGACTGTCAAGACAGCTCAACTCACGCACGCCTTCGCTGTCATCGATCAAGTCATGGCGTCCAACCGTCGCGATGGCGACCGCCTCCGCGGATCGGTCGTGATCGACGCCCCGCCAGGTCTCGGTAAGACCACCATCGCCATCCGCTACGCAAGGCAGTTCCATCGAACTGCAATTCGCCGCCTCAGCAGCGAGACCGCCGCAGGCGATCAGCGTATTCCGGTCGCCTTCATCCCGCTCGATGCTGGAATCACCCTCAAGGGCCTGAACAGAAAGATCCTCGCCTTCTATGGCCATCTGGGGGTAGCTGGTGCGAATACTTCTGGTTTGGGTGCGCTCGCGGTCGACTGCGTACGGAGCTGCGAGACTCAGATAATTGTCATCGATGACCTTCACTTCATCGACTTTCGAGACCGTCACGGTCGCGAAGTAAGCAATCATCTGAAGGGCTTGGCCAACGAAATGGCGGTCACGTTCATTTACGTCGGTGTACGCCTCACAGAGAAGAAGTTCTTCGACGAGGGCCTGGGAGGCGATGACGGTGCCGTGTACGCACAGACTGCCCGCCGTGCCACACGTGCACGCGTCGCGCCGTTCAACACCGACTCCGATGCCAGCAACGTCGCCTGGATCTCGCTTCTCAACGCCCTCGAATTGCACCTAATGCTCGCCGCGCAAACGCCTGGGACACTATCCGATTTCGGCAAGGAACTCTTCCGCCGAACGCAAGGGCACATCGGTTCACTGACGAACCTGCTCGATCGGGCCGCCTATCTGGCTATTAAGACGGGCACCGAGCAAATTACTGCGAGCATCCTGGAGGAGGTCGTCGTTGACAATGCCGCTCAGCGGCTCACCACTCCCAAGAGGTGAGAGAACCGACGCGGAGCAACTACCCTCCGCAATTGCGATACCAGACGGGTACAACCCGCGGCGGCTTCCCATACTCGTCGCCCCCAGGGACGATGAGACCGCACCGAGTTGGCTGCGCCGTTTCGGCCACCGCTACGGACTCACCGCACGCGCGCTACTCCGAGAACTCGGGATTCCAACGAGTGCCTGGTCCCCCACACGAGTCTCTGCGCATATCGCTGAGCACAGTGATTTGATTGTGGATACGGTGGGGCTACCGGACGAACGAGCCCGATACCTCCGGGCAGGACTCATATCCGAGGCTGTTTCCGCATTTCGCACGCACTGGGAACGGTACGGTAAGTCTTCGGAATCGATGCCCCTCGACCCTTCCTACTGTCCCGAATGCCTTGCTCAGCAAGGATACTGGAACTCGACATGGTCACTGCCGCTACACCGCGTCTGTGTCGAACATGCGATCTTGATGCCTACCAACTGCCCTCGGTGCGCCGAGACGCCGTGGGCGGGCACGAGTTGGCCCAATAGCACCGACCCCAACTGGGCCTGTCCGCAGCGCGACAATCGCCCCCGAACACCAAGAACTCGACACGCATACTGCGGCCACGACTTGCGCGACGTCGAGTTCCGTAGGGTTGCCCCCGAGATCGTTGAAGCTCAGGTTTGGATTCTCGAACTCGCACGCGGTGCATCAGAGCCTTCGACGAACAGCTTTGGCGGTCAGCGGTTCAGTACACGCGAATACTTCGACGCGGCTCTGACGCTGGGCAAGCCCATTATGAGCTGTCAAGCAGCAAGCGACCCTGACGCCGCGTGCCTCGAGCAACTCCTCAAGGTAAAGTCCATCCTCTGCGAGGAGGACGTTCATGCGGCTCATTCGCTCGCCGTAGAGCAGAGCGTCCTTACTCCAGGAACCTGGCTTCTCAGGGACGGCCGAGATTTGCCCCGTAGTCGGACGAATGCGGTTATCGGCCACCTCGCCATCACCCCGCTCGCCGAAAAGCTATCGCCGACGGCACAACTGACGTTTCGAGTTGCTAGTGGGTGTGCCCGTTATCCGACGGCCCACGAGATCCCGGGCAACCACATTCCTCTCTCGTCGATACCTCAAGTTCACTGGACGGGATTCCGCGACTACACGACTGCGAAGGATCGCGCCGTCCTTTCCATGCTCCTTGCACGGTCTGGGACCGCGAGACCTTGGGGCCATATCGCTTTCGCGCTAGGACTGCCTCACGAATTCTCGCGCTACCCACCACTACTCATCCGCCAGATCAAGCGCAGCGGCGATTGGACCGACACCCTGGATCAGATCGAGAACCAGACCCGGGAACTGCTCACCGGCCCGCCTCCTATCGATTACCACCGCCGGCGGCTTCAACTTGCCAATCCAGATCTCACGATCTCCATTGCGAGAATTCTTAGCACGAGCCGCACGTTCAGAGCAGTGACTCCACACGCGCTAGCCGTCGCGATTTGGGAGGTCTACACCGGCGGGGCCGCCGAGTTCGCGACAGAATCGCTCTACTCTGAGGATTCCAACGACGGCGATCTCAGCTCGGCGCGCAACCTGGTACGCGAGCAGTGGTCCACAATCCGATCAAACAGCCTGTTGCCTGACCTGGGATTCGGCGAGGAGCCACTTGAATGGCGCCCACCTTGAAGGAGCTACGTGCAGACAGGACACTCCGGCAACAGATCTGACTCGCGCTCGTCAGTGGCTTCGAGAATGCCCTCACTCTACCGCGGAACGCTTGAGGCGGATCAGCACATGTGCCGCGCAGATGTCTACGAGGCGAATGAGTCATACCGACGCCACGGGCTCAAAGGAGTCGGGCAACTCAACTCACTGATGGAAATCCTCCTGCAGCACACCTTCAACGCCGCAAGTCCACGCTATACACCGTGGGAAATTGATCGAGAACCACCAGGGCGTGCAATCTCCCTGCCGCCGACGGCATGGCCGCCGAGTTCGGAACCGACCCTTGCGACACGCTACCCGGATGGTCCGACGAACTGGTAGTCGAACGCCTCGGTCTTGATCGGGCATCGCCCGCAGGGTCGCGCGAGGTGTGGGCATTCGTCGGCGTCGCTTGCAACAATGCCCATGTGAAGTTCCGTCGCCGCAACCTCGAAGCTCTTGGAAACCTCGTCGTGGGCAACCTCGGACGCGACGATGCCCAGAACGTCGACGAAGTTCGGTACTTCCCGTATCGCTCCAGCATGTACATCACTGAGTTCTTTCAAGAGTTGGAGACGGAGTACCAGCACGACGGCTCCACCCGCCACCGGTGGGTTGCCGACGTGTGACGTGTAAGGGCTCGGGACATGCTTGACGTCGTGTCGTCGGGACATCGTTGACGTCTCACGCTT
>NZ_MVPX01000414.1:0-7054 GCF_002043085.1 Gordonia sp. i37
CCCCCGCCGACGAAGCCCGCGGTCGCCGGGATCGACGGCCCCGACACCGCCATCGGCGGGTACTGGTAGCCATAGGTGCTGGGGATGACCAGTGAGTCACCCCACGCCATCGGCGAGTTCTCGGTGCCCTGACCGGACGCGCCGAAGGCAGGCATCGTGCACACGAGCCGCCCGGTGTCGCTGTCTCGCACGATCAGCGACGGGCGGTGCGCTGCGTTGTCCACGATCGCCACCCAGCCGTCGCCGCCGGGACCGAAATACGTTGGCGTCGTGCCTGATCCCCACGTGAGCTGGCCGGGTTTGCGTGCCGGGCCGCGGTCGTAGGCCTGCCGCCAGATCGTGTGCGGCGCAGCACCCGGGGTCGCCCACATCTCGTACAGCGCGTGGGTGGTGAGCACCGAGACCCCACCGGGGCGGACGCTGAGTCCGTTGCCGAGGTCCTCGCCGGGCGGCAGGTGCACCGAGTGCACCCGACGGTCGGTGTCGACGGTCCCGATCACGCCGTGGGTGGTCGCAAACCAGATGCGGCCCAGCCCATCCGGCGCCAGGCCGGTGATCGAGTCACCGGCGGGGATGTGCCCGGACACGTCGATCCGGTCGTCGACGTACACCTGCCACCCGCGCGCGGTGCGCCGGTGGGCGACGAAGAGGATCGCGTTCGAGCCGTCGGCGACGACCACCCGGTCATGGCCGTCGAGGTAGCCGTACACACCGCCGAGCAATCCGCCCTTGGCCAGTTGCACCGACGCCAGCGGTGCGGCGGTCGCCGGATCGAACAGCGTCACCGACGGCACGGCGAACCCGCCGGCAGACCCGCCTCCATGCACCCCGATGTATCTGGTGCACAACGAGACCGGCATGCCGTCACTGCCGATGAAGGTCGCCGCGCACGCGGCTCCCGGTACCGACGACGCGAGCAGTCGGGCGCCGCGGCCGGGTCCGCGGTGGGGAGTGGAGTCGGTGGACTCGAGGTCCCCGTGCATCAACGATGTGCCGACGGGACCGAGGATCGGCGGCCCCAGATCGGGCGGCGGGTCCGCCGCCGCGCGACCGGCGCCGGCGACCACCATGCCGGTGATCAGCGCGACGACCGCCGCCGCCCGAATCCGTCGGCCCGTCATGTCACCTGGTGAGTTCGGTGAGGAGGAAATTCGTCGCCGGCAACAGTGTGGTGAGCATCGGCAGCGCGTGGTTCACCACCAGTCCCGGGAAGATCGGCGGGAGGGTGTTGGTGACCATGGACACGGTGGCGCCCTGCGCTTTCCAGTCCCGATACAGCTGGGCGACCTGGTCATACGGGATGACGTCGTCGTTGATACCGCCCTCGAGCAACACCGGGGCGTTGGGCTTGAGCTTCCCGATCAGCTGGTCACCGACGATCTTGCGGACCTGCGGATCGGCGTTGACGATTGCCGACAGCGGTTGCCCGCTGCGGGTCCAGGAGTTGGTTCGCTGGAATCCGTAGGACAGGATCGTGTCACCGATGCATTGCGTCGACAACCGTTGCAGCGCAGTGTGTCCGGCCGCATTGGTCTGCCGGTCGACGACGGTCTTGAGCGCCGGGTACCGGGCTTCGAGGCCGTTGATCGCGTAGCCGATGGCACCGGAGATCGCGGTGCCGTCGATGCGGTCGATCACCTTCGACAGATCCGCGGGCGGGGCGCCGGCATAGGTGGCCTTGACGTTGAGGTCGGGCGCGTAGGTCGAGGCGAGCTCGGCCGCCGATGCCGCCGCACCACCACCTTGCGAGTAGCCGGAGAACGCGACCGGTGAATTCGCCGGTGCCCCGGCGATCTTCAGCGCTGCGCGCGCGGCGTCGAGCATGGCGTGGCCGGATTCGAGTCGATTGACGTAGGTGTGGATACCGGGTGTGCCCATCCCGATGTAGTCGGTGATCGCCACGCGCACACCGTTGATGAGCAGCAGGTTCATCTCCAGACCCGAGTAGTTCATCGCGATCGACGGCTTGCTCGGATCGATCGCCAACGGGAACGACATGAGCTTCGACCCGGCGCACTGATCACCCTGCCCGACGGTGCCGGGGCCGAGCACGACGGTCGGTCGTGGCCCCTTGCCGCGCCACGGTGCGGTCGGTTCGACTACCGTTCCGGTCACCGCGGCCGGCGAGCCGTCCTGGTATTCCGAGGTGTACATGACGCGCTTGGCGGTACCCGGCCACTGGTTCGGGATGCCGGGGATCTGCAGCAGCAGCGGTGACGGCTCGCTGCGGATGATCGATCCCGGTGCGCTCGCGAAGTGCGCGGGCGGTGTGTAGAAGTCGGCGGCCTGTGCCGACGGTGCTGCCAAGCTCGCTCCGGTGGCGGCCAGCGCGCCGGCGGTGAGCACCGCCGCACCCCGAATCCCCCAGGTTCGCCGTGATGAGTTCAATCCCCGAATTCGTCTCATGGCTAGGTAAGCTACCGCACAGTAACCTCGCGGGATAGAGCCCGGTCACCCTCAGATCAGAAGGCCGAGCACCGACACCACGATCAGCCCGGTCACCGACAGGATCGTCTCCATCGCCGACCAGGTCTTGAAGGTCTGCCCGACACTCATCCCGAAATACTCCTTGACCAGCCAGAACCCAGCGTCGTTGACGTGCGAGAGGAAGACCGAGCCGGCGCCGATCGCCAGAACCACCAGCGACACCTGACCCGAACTCAGCCCGCCGACGAGTCCGAGCATCAACGACGATGCGGTGATGGTCGCGACGGTGGCCGATCCGGTGGCGACGCGGATGAGCGCGGCGAGTACCCAGCCGAGCAGGATGACCGAGATGTTGGCGGCCGACGCCCAGTCGGCGAGCAGGGTGCCGATACCGGTGTCGACGAGTACCTGCTTGAAACCGCCACCGGCCGACACGATCAACAGGATGCCCGCGATCGGCGGCAGCGACGATCCCACACAGGACGACAGGGTGTCGCGGGTCATGCCCGAGCGCCGCCCGAGGGTGAACATCGCGACGACGACGGCGATCAGCAGTGCGACCAATGGCGTACCGAGCACGTCGAGAATCTTGCGGAGCCATTGACCGTCATCGTCGACGATGATCTCGGCGATGGCCTTGCCGAGCATCAGCACCACCGGCAACAGGACCGTCGCCAGGGTGATGCCGAATCCCGGGCCCTTCGGCGACCGCGCCGAAGGTATTGCGCCGGAGTCTGATTCGCCCTCTGCCGGGGAGCTCTCGGAGTGGGCGCCGACGGTTCCCGGGTCGGCGTCGAAGGTACGGGGTGCGTCGATGACGACCCACCGCCCGGCCAGCGTGCCGAACAGCGGACCGGCGACGATGATGGTCGGGATCGCCACGGCCACACCGAGAGCCAAGGTCAGACCGAGGTCGGCGTGCAGCGCGTCGATGGCGACGAGCGGCCCGGGATGCGGCGGGACGAAGCCGTGCATGGCCGAAAGTCCGGCGAGCGCCGGGATACCGATCGGGATCAGGCCGAGGCCCGAGCGCCGGGCGACGAGGTAGATGACCGGCATCAACAACACCAGGCCGATCTCGAAGAACATCGGCAGACCGATGACCGCACCCACGAGGGCCATCGCCCATGGCAGCATCCGCGGCCCGGCGTGGCCGACGATGGTGTCGACGATCTCGTCGGCACCACCGGAGTCGGCGAGCAGTTTGGCGAACATCGCTCCGAGCACGATGAGGATGCCCACCCCGGCCGCGGTGGATCCGAAGCCCGAGGTGAACGAGTCGATGACCTTCGGAACCGATTCGCCGGCAACGATTCCCACGGTGGCAGCACCGGCGATCAGCGCGAGGAAGGGATGAACCTTGGCCCACGTGATGAGGGCGACGATGACGGCGATGCCCGCGAGTGCGGCGACGACGAGATGCCAGCCGGAGCCGACCGGGTCGGGCAGTTTCGTGTCGGCGGCGAGGGCGGTGAGCGTGTTCATCGGGTGCCTCCGGTGGCATCGGTGATCAGTGGCGCGGCGACGATGCGGTCGATGATGACGTCGATGGGCTGGTCGACATCGACGATCACTCCACGCTCGTCGGATCCGAGCGGCTCCAGGATGTCGAACTGGGAGTGCAGCAGCGATGCCGGCATGAAGTGCCCGGGTCGAGACGCCTGCCGCCGCGCGATCACCTCGAGCGGCCCGTCGAGGTGGACGAAGACCGTGTCCGGGCGGTGGCTGCGCAAGCGGTCGCGGTAGGCACGCTTGAGCGCCGAACAGCTCATCACCCCGCCGTCGCCGTGCTCACCGAGCCAGTCCCCGATGAGGTCGAGCCACGGCTGCCGGTCGACGTCGGTCAGGGCGTGACCGGCCGTCATCTTGTCGATGTTCGACTGCGGATGAAAGTCGTCGGCGTCCGCGAACGGCACCCGCAGGCGCTGCGCCAACGCGGCGCCGACCGTCGACTTCCCCGATCCGGATACTCCCATGACCACCACCGGTGACCCCATGCCCGCTCCTCTGCTGCTGTGCTACTGGTCACATAGACTGCCTCAAAGGTATGACTATTGCAAGTGAATCTCGTGATTCATCGGTCTTTACCGGACTCAGGGCGATGAACAGCAGAGCTGAGCGACTCCTCCACCTAAATGAGAAGATGATTGGGTGACCGAGACCACTACCCCCACCGATCGGCACGAACAGGTGCTCACCGAACTCGGGGTGCGCATCGCCTCCGGCGATCTGCCCGAGGGCGCCGTGGTGACCCTCGACGGGATTGGGACCGAGTTCGCCGTGTCCCGCACCCTGGCTCGCGAGGTGATCCGCGTACTCGAATCGATGGGACTCGTCGCGTCGCGGCGACGCGTGGGGATCACCGTGCAGCCCCGAATCCGATGGAGTGTGTTCGATCCGCGACTGATCCGGTGGCGCCTCGACGGCGCCGATCGCGCCGCCTTCCTGCTGACGCTGTCCGAACTACGCCGGGGTATCGAGCCCGCCGCGGCCGCACTGGCCGCCCAGCGCGCCGACGAACACCAGTGCCGTGTACTCGCCGCCGCGGCCTCCGACATGGCCGTGCACGGACGAACCGGAGACCTCGACGCCTACCTGTTGGCCGACAAGATCTTTCACCGCGGTCTCCTCGAGGCCAGCGGTAACGAGATGTTCCGGGCACTGACCGGGGTGGTCGGCGAGGTCCTCACCGGCCGTACCCATCACGGCATGATGCCCGCGCGGCCCAACCCCGCGGCCATCGCGCTGCACGACGACGTCGCCCGCGCGATCCGGCTCGGCGAACCCGACACCGCCGAGAACGCCATGCGCGCGATCATCGACGAGGCGGCACAAGCGGTCGCCGACGAGCGCAGCTGATCAGCCCGGCCACATATCTTGGGCGCGTCGCCCTTTCGGGCGTCAGGAATTCCGGCCGTCAGGAATTCCAGGCGTCAGCCGAAGCGCACGTTCATCGTCGCCAGCCCGAAGATCTTGCGGCCGCCGGACTTCGCGACGATGATGACCACGCCGCTGCGGGTCTCGGCGTCGAGAGACTTGATCCGCCCACTGAATTCGATGTCGCCCCCCTCGGCGGCCGAGACCACCGCCACCTGCGACAGGCGCACCGAATAGCGGGTCACCGCACCGGGATCGCCCGACCAGGCGGAGACAAAACCCGCGCCGAGACCCATGGTCAGCATGCCGTGCGCGATGACGTCGGGCAGCCCGGCCAGCTTCGCGATCGACTCGTCCCAGTGAATCGGGTTGCCGTCACCGGACACCCCCGCGTAATTCACCAGATCGCCGCGTGACAGCCGGGCGTGACGCGTCGGCAGTTCGTCGCCGACGGAGAGGTCCTCGAACCGTAACGATCCCGGATCGCGATCGGCACCGCCGGTGGAAATGCGTTGTTCCCCTTCGGGTCGCACCGTCTTGCGATACTCCGCATCCGACTGTTCGGCGGAGAGCATGTTGACGTCGTGCACCATGATGCTGCGCACCGCGTCGGAGATCCCCGGGTCGACCTCGTCGGCGGTCACCCCGACCACGGTGGTGTGCATGGTGTGCACCACCGCGCCGTGGGCGTCGGTGAAGGTGTTGGTGACGGTGATGAGGTCACGGCCGGCCACCCGCCGGACCGAGGACAACTCGACGTCGGTGGTCAGTTCGTCACCGGCGACGATTGGCCGGTGCTGCTCGAAGACCTGCTCGGTCTGCACATAGGTCTCGTAGCCGACGACGACCGACTCGAACAGGTCGCGGTTGGCGGCCATCGCCGGGATCGAGGTGAAGGTCAGCGGCGTCACCACACCCGAATATCCCAGTTGCGCAGCGGCTTTCTCGTCACGGTGCGCGGGGTGATAATCCTGCACCGCACGCGCGTACTCGCGCACCTTCTCGCGACCGACCAGGTACGGCTCGTCGATCACGTAGTAATGCCCCAGCCGCGAGTCGAGGGACGGGGAGTCGGGTGCGGACATGGCGCAACGCCTTACGGTCGAAGGGGTGAGGGAATGATCGTGCGCCCGCTACGGGACGAGAAGTTCGGCGATCTGGATCGTGTTGAGCGCCGCGCCCTTACGGAGGTTGTCGCCCGAGACGAACAATGCCAGACCCCGCCCGTCCGGGGCACCCGGATCCGCACGGATGCGACCGACCAGCGAGTTGTCGCGGCCGGCGGCGGCCAGCGGCGTCGGAACGTCGACGACCTCGACTCCCGCTGCACCGGCGAGGATCTCCCTCGCGCGCTGCGGCGAGAGCGGCTCGGCGAACTCGGCATTGATCGACAGCGAGTGCCCGGTGAACACCGGCACTCGCACGCACGTACCACTCACCAGTAATTCGGGCAGTCCGAGGATCTTGCGGGATTCGTTGCGCAGCTTCTGATCCTCGTCGGTCTCCCCCGACCCGTCGTCCACCAACGCCCCGGCCAGCGCGATCACGTCGAAGGCGATGGGTGCTACGTACTTGTCGGGCGCCGGGAACTCGACGGACGATCCGTCGTAGACCAGCTTTTCGACGTCGTCGATCACCGCGCGCGACTGCGACGCCAGTTCCTCGACTCCGGCCAGGCCGCTACCCGACACCGCCTGATACGACGAAACGATCAGCCGTTGCAGACCCGCCGCATCGTGCAGCGGCTTTT
>NZ_MVPX01000415.1:0-10735 GCF_002043085.1 Gordonia sp. i37
GCGATGATGCCCTTGGGCGGGTTCTTGGCGAGTTCGCCGTTGACCTCCGAAACCACCAGCGGCACATCGGGATCCTTGCGCCAGGCGGAGCTGTTGTCGATGACGGTCACCCCCGCGGCGGCAAAGCGCGGCGCCTGCTCGCGCGACATCGTCGCCCCCGCGGAGAAGAGCGCGATGTCGAGCCCCGACGGATCCGCGGTCGCGGCATCCTCCACGACGATCTCGCCGTCACCCCACGGCAGCTTCTTGCCCGCCGAGCGCGACGACGCGAAGAACCGCACCGAATCGGCGGGGAACTTGCGCTCCGCCAACAGGGTTCGCATGACGCCGCCGACCTGACCGGTGGCCCCGACGACTCCGATGGAAAGCCCCATCACAATCTCCCGTCGCTTCGCTCGCCCATGATTCTCTTACCGCCCCGTTCCCGCGTAGACGACGGCTTCCTCGTCGCCACCGAGATCGAACGCGGCGTGCAGCGCGCGCACCGCGTCGTCGAGTTCGGTGTCGCGGCACAGCACCGAGATCCGGATCTCGGAGGTGGAGATGAGTTCGATGTTGATGCCGGCCTCGCTCAACGCCTCACAGAAGGTGGCGGTGACGCCGGGATGGCTCTTCATGCCCGCGCCGACCAGCGACACCTTGCCGATGTGATCGTCGTAGAGGACCTCGGTGAACCCGATCTCCTGCTGCAGCTTGGTCAACTTCTCCACGCCGAGCGGCCCGAGCTCACGCGGCAGGGTGAAGGTGATGTCGGTCTTGCCGGTGTCGACCTTGGAGATGTTCTGCAACACCATGTCGATGTTGATCTCGGCGTCGGCGACCGCGCGGAACACCTTGGCGGCGTAACCCGGCCGGTCCTCGAGGCCGACGACGGTGATCTTGGCCTCGCTGCGATCGTGCGCGACGCCGGTGAGAATCGCTTCTTCCACGGGGATGTCCTCCATCGATCCGGCCACCATCGTGCCGGGTTTGGTCGAGTACGACGAGCGCACGTGAACGGGAACGTTGTATCGGCGGGCGTATTCCACGCACCGCAGCATCAGGACCTTGGCGCCGCACGCGGCCATCTCCAGCATCTCCTCGAAGGAGACGGTCTCGAGCCGCCGGGCATCGGGGACGATGCGCGGATCGGCGGTGTAGACGCCGTCGACGTCGGTGTAGATCTCACAGACGTCGGCCTCCAACGCCGCGGCGAGCGCGACGGCGGTGGTGTCCGAGCCGCCGCGGCCCAGCGTGGTGATGTCCTTGGTGTCCTGCGAGACGCCCTGGAAGCCGGCGACCAGCACGATCTTGCCCTCGTCGAGCGCCGCGCGAACACGTCCGGGCGTGACGTCGATGATCTTGGCCGATCCGTGGCTGCTGGTCGTGATCACACCGGCCTGCGAGCCGGTGAACGACTGCGCCTGCGCGCCGAGCGAACTGATCGCCATCGCCACCAGCGCGTTGGAGATGCGCTCACCGGAGGTCAACAGCATGTCCATCTCGCGGGCCGGAGGCGCCGGATTGACCTGCTGGGCCAGATCGAGCAGCTCATCGGTCGTGTCGCCCATCGCGGAGACGACCACGACGACGTCGTTACCCTGCTTCTTGGTTTCGACGATGCGCTCGGCGACACGACGAATCCGCTCGGCCGAGGCGACCGAGGATCCGCCATATTTCTGCACCACGAGTGCCACGTCGGCTGCCCTCCTGCAAGGTGTGTCGATGCGTTGTTTGCCGGGACAACCTTACCGGCGGCCCTCGTGCACCTCGCAGCCGCCGCTCGGCGCCCCGCTCACATCGCACTTTCCACAGGTCGCGCTTTCCACAGGTCGCTGACCTACCATCTCTGCGTGTCCACCACGAGTGCCGTCGGCCGCGACGCGCGCACACCCGACCCCGGCGAACCGACGCGCGCGTCGGCGGCGAGCGCACTACCCACCCCCGAGTGGCGGTCATGGCTCGCGCCGATCGGCATCTACCTGCTGATTCGTGCCGTCGGGATTCTCGTGCTGGCCCGGTTCGACGCGCTGCGCGGCTCGTCGCTGCGGGAGTCGTTGTCGGCGTGGGACGGCAAATGGATGCTCGCGATCGCCGAGCACGGATACGACGGTGTGCCCGTCGAGCTCACCGACGCCCGCGGCTACCACACCGCCGACACCGCCTTCGCCTTCTTTCCCGGCTATCCGTATGCCGTGGGCGCACTCGCCCACCTTCCGTTCCTGAGCCCGTTCGGTGCGGCAGTACTACTGAATCTGGTGCTCGGATGTGTGGCCGCGGTGGGGGCAGCGCGGTTGGGTGTGCTGTGCGTGGAGCGGATGGCCGGGCGGACACCGATGCTCGCCGCTCTCGACCACACCGACGCGGGTGACTCGTATGCCCGGCGCGTCGGGCTCTATCTCGTCGCGATCTTCGCCGCGACCCCGATGTCGGTGGTCCTCAACATGGCCTACACCGAGACGCTGTTCTGTGCGCTGAGCATCTGGGCTCTGGTCGGTGTGTTGCAGCGGCGGTGGGTGCTCGCCGGGATCTGCGCGTGCCTGGTCGGGACGGTGCGTCCGACCGCAGTGGTCGTCATCGGGGTGGTGATGCTGGCCGCGCTGATCGACGTGTTTGGCCGGTCTGAGTCACCGTGGTCGGTGTGGACGACCGCCCGCGCCTGGTTCGCGGTGGTCCTCAGCCCGCTCGGCTACCTCGGTTACCTGGCCGTGGTGTGGGCCCAGACCGGCTCACCGACAGGGTGGTTCACGATCCAGACCCAGGGCTGGGACACCCGTTTCGATTGGGGCGTCGCGGCATTCACCTTCGTCAACGATCAACTGGTGAACTCCGGCGAGGTGGCACCGGTCGCGACGTCGTGGATCATCGTCGCGACGCTGGTGATGGTGGTGGTGGCCCTCTGGGCCCGGTTGTCGTGGCCGGTCCTGACCTACGGTGTCCTGGTCACCGCGTCGATCGTGGCGTCGAGTGGTCTCATGATGAGCCGACCCCGGCTGCTGTTGCCCGCGTTCGTGCTGCTCCTGCCGCTGGCCATCGTCCTCGCCCGGGCCCGCCCGGCGATCGGGGTGGCCGTGGTGGTGCCGATCGTCCTGGCCAGTTCGTGGTTCGGGGCGCACATGCTGACGGTGTACCCGCACGCCATGTAGGTCCGGGACTCTCAGCCACCCGACACTTCGGCGGCGAAACCCGCACACAGCACGCGAAGCCCGGCGTCGAGCACCGCTCGTGGGTCCGAGAGTCGGGTCGCGTCCGGGTTGCCGGCGAGGGCGGCCAGCTGCGGCAGGGTCGTCGGGTCGACGGCGAGCCGCCCGGCGATCAGGTCGGCCAGACCGCCGGCCGGCGACGGCGACGCCTCGGCACCCGGGCGCCGGAGTTGCTCACTGAGAAGCTGTTCGCCGACGGCGGCCAGCGCGACGCCGTTCACGAACGACCAGAACGCCAGGGCCATCTCCGCGGCCCGCACGTGCCCGACACCGACGTCGACGAATCCGGCGATCAGCCAATCGAGTCCGGCCAGCGACTCGGTCCCGAAGGCGTAGCGCGGCGTCGCATACGCGAGCACCACCCATGGATGGCGTTGGTAGAGCGCCCAGTCGACGTCGACGGCGATCTCGATGCGCTCGCGCCACGTGGGTGAGCAATCTTGCACCGGATAGGGAAACCGGGTGCCGATCTCCTCGGCCATGGCGTGGAGCAACGCGTCCTTGTCGGCGATGTGCCGGTACAGCGACATCGCGCCGACGCCGAGTTCGTCGGCGATCCGGCGCATCGACAGCGCGTCGAGCCCGTCACGGTCGGCGACGACGATGGCTGCCTCGACGATCGCCGACGACGTCAGCTTCTGGACCGACTGGGCCACCACCACGCTCCCCTCACCCCGCACCGGGAATTTTCCACTTGCGTACAGCGTACCCATATCCGTACCGTCTATGAGCGTACGTCGTACGCGGGCGCCGACCCGCGACGACGCGAACCCCCGGATGCAGAATCCGGACACCAGATACCCAGACACCAACACCCAGACATCAGATACGGAGCCCTCCTCATGACCACCGAATGCCGCACGACCGATCAGCGCCACCGGGACCCCTCGGTCGCCGATCGCCGTACCTGGCTCGGGCTGGCCGTGTTGACGCTGCCCGTGCTGCTGGTGTCGATGGACTTCTCGGTGCTCTATCTGGCGATCCCGTCGATCACCGATGCGCTCGACCCCAGCGCCGCCCAGCAACTCTGGATTCTCGACATCTACGGCTTCCTCATCGCCGGTCTGCTGATCACGATGGGCAATGTCGGCGACCGGCTCGGTCGGCGACGGATCCTGCTCGCCGGTGCCGCGATGTTCGGCATCGCCTCGGTCATCGCCGCCTTCGCGCCGAGCGCCGGTGTCCTCATCGCCGCCCGCTCACTGATGGGCATCGGCGGTGCGACCCTGATGCCGTCGAGTCTCTCGTTGATCGCCAACATGTTCCCGAATGCCCGCGATCGCGCTCGCGCGATCGGCGTCTGGACGGCCGCCTTCGCGGGCGGTTCAGCCATCGGTCCGGCGGTGGGCGGCGTTCTGCTGCACCACTTCTGGTGGGGCGTCGTATTCCTCATCAACGTGCCGGTACTGGCCGTGCTGTTCGTGCTCGCCCCGCGCCTGGTTCCCGAGTACCGCGCGCCGTCGACCGACCCCTTCGACTTCCTCGGCGTGGCGTTGTCACTGCTGGCGATCCTGCCGATCGTGTACTCGATCAAGACCATGGCCGCCGACGGTGTCACCCCGGTCGTCGCGGGGATCGGTGTCTTTGGCGTGATCATGTTCGCGGTGTTCCTCCTGCAGCAACGTCGTACCCGTGCCCCGTTGCTCGACCTCAAGCTGTTCGGCAACGTCGCCTTCAGTGCCGCGGTCGCCTGCGCGCTCGTGGGCATGATGGCGTTGGGCGGCATGTCGTATCTGACGGGCGTGTACCTGCAATCGGTGATGGGTCATGACGTCCTGGCCGCGGCACTGGCCGGTCTGCCGATGGCGATCGCCGTCGCCGTCTTCTCGATCGGTGCCAGCCGGGTCTCGGCGTGGGTGGGTACCCGCACCGCGTTCATCGGGTCGGTGGTGCTCGCCGCGCTGGGCAACCTCGGGTTGCTGTGGCTGTCCACCGACAGCCCGCTGTGGATCTATCTGGTGTCGACGTCGATCGCCGGTATCGGTTACGGCGTGCAGTTCAGCCTGGTCTCCGACGTCGTCGTCGGTTCGGTTCCGCCCGAACGGTCGGGTGCGGCCTCCGGCATCTCCGAGACGAGCTTCGAGCTGGGCACCGCGCTCGGTCTTGCGCTGCTCGGCTCGCTGGCGACGCTGGTGTTCCGCGAGCACAGTTCGGGAGCCGGGTTCGGCGACACCCTCGGCGAGACCCTGCATCGGGCGACCGGCATGGGTGCCGACGGCACCGCCCTCGCCGACGCCGCCCGCGCAGCCTTCGTCGACGGGGTCCACGCCGCCTCGCTTGCCGCGGTGATCACACTCACCGTGCTCGCGGTCGTCCTCGCTGTCGTGATGCGGAACCCGAAGGACGCGATCAGCGGGAGCTGATCTTCGGTGTGGCCCGCTCGATGATCGACCGGGTGTCGACGCCTGCGGCCAGTGTGCCGAAGACGTCTCCCTGCTCACCGCCGAGTCGGCTCGCGGTGAAGGCGTCGGCGACGGCCGGGTGACCGAAGCGCACCAGCAGCGAACCCTGCAGCACCATCGCCATGTCGCCGACGATGCGACGGGCACGGTACTGCAGGGCATCGGTGTCGGCGGGATCGAGGGCGCCGAAGGTCGATTCGAGATCGGCGACGGCCCGGTCCAGATGCCGGTCGGCCCCACCCGCCCGCTTCACCTCGTCGAGGAACACCCCGAGCGTCTCCGGCTGTCTGGCGATGGCCCGCAACACGTCCAGTGCGGCGACGTTGCCCGAGCCCTCCCAGATCGACAGGAGTGGCGACTCCCGGAACAACCTGGGCATGCGCGAGTCCTCTACATATCCGTTGCCACCCAGACATTCCAGCGACTCCGCGGCATGGACGGGCCCGCGCTTGCACACGTGATACTTGCTGACCGCCAACGCGATTCGCCGGAGCAGGCCGGCACGCGCATCACCACGGGTCGCGACATCGGTCAGATCGGCCAGCCACAACGCCACCGTCGTCGCCGCCTCGGCCTCGACGGCGAGGTCGCTCAGCACGTTGCGCATCAGGGGCGCATCGGCGAGTGTCGTGCCGAATGCGCGGCGGTATGCGGCATGGTGGGCCGCCTGGGTGACGCCCGTGCGCATTGCCGTCGCGGTCCCCAGCACACAATCGAGGCGGGTGAGGTTGACCATCTCGACGATGACCTTGACCCCGGCGCCCTCGTCCCCGACCCGCCAGCCCACGGTGTCGTCGTATTCCACCTCGCTGCTGGCATTGGAGTGATTGCCGAGCTTGTCCTTGAGTCGTTGCAGCAGAAAGGGATTGCGGGTGCCGTCGGGCAGTACCCGCGGGACGAGAAAACAGGTCAGCCCGTCCGGGGCCCGCGCGAGCGCGAGGAACAGATCCGACATCGGCGCGGAAGTGAACCACTTGTGCCCGGTGATCCGATAGGTACCGTCGCGGTGGCGCACCGCGGTCGTGGTGTTCGCCCGAACGTCGGAGCCGCCCTGCTTCTCGGTCATCGACATCCCCGCGATGAGTCCACGCTTGTCGAGCGGAGGCCGCAGGCCCGGGTCGTACACGCGCGAACTCAGCAGTGGTTCATAGGTTGCGGCCAGTTCGGGTGCGGCCCGCAACGCCGGTACGACGGCATAGGTCATCGAGACCGGACACAGGTGCCCGGCGTCGACCTGCCCCCATGCGCTGAGTTGCGCGGCTCGACGCAGATGGGCGTGCGGAGACGGATCGGCCCACGGCGCCGCGTGCAGCCCATGACCTATCGCGTGGTCCATGAGTTGGTGATAGGCGGGGTCGTAGGAGACCTCGTCGATCCGGTGGCCGTAGCGATCGAACGCCTGCAACACGGGCGGATGCTGTTCGGCCAGATCCCCGAGCGCGAGGGTCTCCGCGCGGCCCGCCAGTGCGCCGAGCGCTTCGACTGCACCGATGTCGTCGGCACTCAGGCCGAGATACCGCATGGCGTCGGCGACGACCGGGAACCGGGCGGGATTCGCATCGCGCAGCGGAGGAACCTGATTCGTCACTTCGTGGGTGGCCATCCACCGAGCATTACACATGGCGATCATCTGATGTAATGATGTAATGCCGCCGATTCATCGGCGCCGGCGATGCGCGGTGTAACGTCCGGATGCGATGACCGATCCGCTCGCCCCTCCCGTCCCGGCGCGCTCGGCGATCCTGAGCCTGCTCCTCGGTGCTCACCCACCGACGCTGACGGCGCGCGAGATCGTTGGCGCCATGCGGCTTTTCGGCATTGCGGAGTCCACGACGCGGGTAGCGCTGACGCGCATGGTGGCCGGCGGTGACCTCATCCGCGACGACGCGGGCCACACCTTGTCCGAGCGCCTCGTGCAGCGCCAGCGAGACGTCGAGCCCCCCGATCGCCGGCCGTGGACCGGGTTGTGGGAGATGGCGGTCGTCACCACCACCGGACGCGACGCCGCCGACCGGGTCGCCCTGCGCTCGGAAATGGCACGCCAACGGGTTGCGCAACTGCGCGAGGGCGTCTGGACCCGGCCCGCCAATCTGGACCGACCGTTCTCGGCCCGTCTCCTCGAGGTGTCGACCTGCTTCGAGGCCCACCCACTGTCGGGCTCCGCCGAACTCACCCACCGGTTGTGGGATCTCGACGCCTGGTCGCGCCGGGGCCACGCGTTCCTCGACGCTCTCGACGATGTCGCCGACCGGGGTGCGGCCGACGAGCCGAGGCGGTTCCGGATCATGGTCGCCGCCGTACATCACCTGCAGACCGACCCACTGCTGCCCGACGAGCTGCTCCCGGAAGGCTGGCCCGCCGAGGCGCTGACCACGGTGTACGCCGAATACCGCGCATGGCTCGCGGCCATGCGCGAGAACCTCCGCGAGGACCAGGTCGCCGATACCGAACCGCGCTGAGCGGTGTCGCGGACCAAAGCCCCGGCGGGTCGGGTCACAGCGCTCGCCCGAGATGGCCTCGGCCACAGTGCCCAGTTCGTGCGCCGCGCAGGACAGCCACGCTGCGCTCGCCGGCCGGCCACGAGACGACGACGTAGTCTCGACGGCGTGCACGAACTCATCGAAGAACGCTGGAGCGCGCGGGGATACGACCCCGACGCCACGATCAGCGCCGAAGAGATCACCGACATCCTCGAGGCCGGGCGGTGGGCGCCGACGTGGGGGCGAATCCAGCCGGTGCGCTTCGTCGTCGGACTCCGCGGCGACGCCACGTTCGAGCAGTTGGCCGCCGCCCTCAATCGCGGCAACAAGGGGTGGGCGCCATCGGCCGGCGCCCTGATCCTGGTGTGCACCAGCGACGCCGCCGACGACGCCAAGCTGCACGACTACGGCGCCGTCGACCTGGGTCTCGCGGTGGCCCAGATGAGCATCCAGGCGGTCTCGATGGGGATCAACCCCCATCCCATGGCCGGCTTCGACGCGAGCGCCGCACGCGCGGCATTCGACGTCCCGGCCGACAAGCGGCCGATGGTGATACTCGCGCTCGGCCGCCTCGCCGACGACCCCACGCTTCTCGACCCGGACGTCGCCGACCGCGACAGCCAACCCCGGGAACGGTTGCCGCTGAGCGAGATCGCGTTCGCCCGCAGGTGGGGCGAGCCGTTCGCCGCCGCACAGTGATCCCGGCCTGACATCGTGACCGAGGCACCCCGGACCCACCCGCGGATCGGTGTCCTGGGGCCGGTCTGCGTGTTCACCACCGCGGGCGAGCCGACGCCGGTCACCTCGGGGCGGGCGCGCAGCCTGCTGGTGTCACTCGTCCTGTCTCACCCGCGACCCGTCGGCATCGACGCGCTCGTCGCCGACGCCTGGCCGGACCGACCTCCCCAGAACCCGAACGGGGCGGTCCAGACCCAGATTTCGCGTCTCCGAAGGATTCTCGGCGCCGGGACGATTGCCGGGTCGGCGGCGGGATATCGCCTCGTCGTCGACGGACCGGTGTCGGATCTCACCCTCGCCGAGGCTCTCTCACGGTCAACACAGTCATCCGACACCGGATACGCTGCCGAGCTGCAGAATTGGCGTGGCGAGCCGGGCACCGACCTCCCGGACGGCGAACTGCGCGAACGGCTCGCCGCGCGCACCGAACGCGCATATCGTGCACTGCAGGAGGCTGACTGGCGCCACCGGTTGCGCACCGAACCGCAGATCGTGGCCACCGAGTTGGCGACTGCGCGCGAGCGCCGACCACTCGACGAGCATCTCGCCGCGGTACACATGCGGGCCCTCCTTGCCGCCGGAGACCCCAACGCCGCCTTGCAGATCCACGCCCGGATCGTCGCCGGGCTCACCGAATCACTCGGCGCCGACCCCGGACCCGAACTGGCGGCGGCCCACAGCGCCGCGCTCACCTACGCACCGCTGCCACGGACTCCCCCACCCCCCTCCGACGAGTACCTCGCCGATGCCGAGATGATGACGCAGTTGGCTGTGGCGCTGCGTGAGTCGTCGGTGGTGACGGTGCTGGGTCCCGGCGGGATCGGCAAGACGCGTCTGATCACCGAGTACATCGCCGTCCATGCCCCGATGAATGTCTTCGTGGATCTGTCCGCCGCGCGTGCCCCCGATGACGTGCGTGCGGCGGTGGCGGCGGCGCTCGGCCGCGGTGCGCTGCCCGAGCAGGGCACCGCTGCTGCACCAACCGCTTCTTCGGCGTCCGCCGCCGGCATTGCCGGCGCCGCCCTGGCACACCTGGCCGCCGCCGGCGCGGTGATCGTGCTCGACGGCTGCGAGCATCTAATCGACTTCGTTGTCGATCTGATCACCGACATCCGTTCCCGACGTAGCGATCTCACCATCGTGGCCACCAGCCGCATCGGACTCGGCCTGGTCGATGAGAGGGTCCTCACGGTATCGCCGTTGACACCCGAGCGTGGCGCCACACTGTTCGAGCGGCGGATTCGCGCACTACGACCGGGGATACCGACCGACGTCGCGGTGTTCGGCGAGCTGTGCACACGCCTGGACGGTTCACCGCTGGCCATCGAACTCGCGGCCGCACAGTTGCGGCACCTGTCGCCGCGCGACCTCCTCGATCGTGTCGATTCCCGTTTCGAACTCCTCACCCCGACCGGCGGCGGACACCGACGCTCCTTGTCCGAGATCGTCTCGACGAGTTGGGAATTGTTGCCCGACAGTGCACAGCGCACGCTGGAGGTACTCGCCTCGCTTCCCGGTGATGTCCGCCTCGACGACGCCCTGATG
This sequence comes from Gordonia sp. i37, assembly GCF_002043085.1. NCBI lineage: Bacteria > Bacillati > Actinomycetota > Actinomycetes > Mycobacteriales > Gordoniaceae > Gordonia > Gordonia sp. i37. The sequence continues at coordinate 10,348 of NZ_MVPX01000415.1, forward strand.
TTCACCGAGGTGACCGAGCGATCACTGGCCGAGGTCTGCAATCATTCGCTCGCCGTCGTGGTCGACCATCCCGACGGGGCGACCCGGTATCGACTCACCGAGACGGTCCGGGAATTCGCGCGAGCCCGCACCGCTGCCGATCCGGCGCGCGAGGCCGCACTGCGTCGCGAGAAGGTCGACTGGGCGAGCAGACTGGTGACCGACGTCGCGGGAGCACTGTTGGGCACCGACATCATCAAGGCCTTCGCGCGGCTCGACGAGACCACCGACGCGGTGCTCGCGATCCTCGACTCCGCCGTCGGCGACCCCGACCCGGCGGACCCCGGGGCGCCCGCCCGGCTGCTGCCGATCACCCTGTGGCGGGTGGTGCGCACCGGCGGACACCCGA
>NZ_MVPX01000416.1:0-3035 GCF_002043085.1 Gordonia sp. i37
CGGATCGCCCCGCCGCGTCTTCTCCCACGCATGGTGCACGGGGCAACGCTGCACGCGCATCGGGCCGAACCGCGCGGCCTTGAACGAGCCCAACGGCCACCAGATCGTCGAGTAGTAGGCGCCTCGATCGCACCGGACGATCACCCTGTTCATCTCGACTCCGATCACCAAATATCCAAGGGTCGGTAAACCGCCGGAAAAGTGACCCCAAAGAGCTGGGTCGAATTGTCGCAGTTCTCCCAATCATTCTACGCCGCAATGCAATTGGTGAGAATAATCTCAGGCAATCCTTACCCCACGAAGGGCAGCCAAGGCATACCTTTCTTTCTCATGAACTGGGCTGACGCGGTGCCGAATCTGCTGATCGGACTCCGGGAAGGGCTCGAGGCCGGACTGGTCGTCAGCATCCTGCTCGCCGCCCTGCACAAGGCCAATGCCACCCTCCCCGGCGGACGGCAGGTATCGACCGCCGCGATCTGGCTCGGCGTCCTCGGTGCGGTCTCGCTGGCCGGCAGCTTCGCGGCGGTACTGACCTACTCCACCACCATCCTGTCGAGTTCGGCGCAGGAGGCGATCGGGGGCGCGCTCAGTGTGGTCGCGGTCGTTCTGGTGACCGGGATGATCTTCTGGATGCGCAAGACCGCACGGTCGCTGTCGGGGCAACTGCGCGGCGACGTCGAACGCGCGCTGGCCATCGGCGCGGGCGCGCTCACGCTGACCGCGTTCTTCGCCGTCGGTCGCGAGGGTCTCGAGACGACGCTGTTCCTGTGGACCGCGGTGAAGGCGTCGGGATCGACGGTGGCGCCGTTGATCGGCGCCGCCATCGGTATCGTCATCGCAATCACGTTGTGCTGGTTGCTCTATCGGCGAGCGATACACCTCGACCTCGGCAAGTTCTTCAACTGGACGGCACTGGCACTGATCGTCATCGCGGCGGGCGTCCTCGCGTACGGTCTCGGCGACCTGCAGGATGCCGGGCTACTCCCCGGAAGCTCGTGGGTCGCCTTCGATCTGACGGCCCACATCGATCCCACCTCCTGGTGGGTGACGCTGATCAGCGGCACCACCGAGCTCACCCCCAAGATGACGGTGCTACAGATCGTGGCCTGGGCCGTCTACCTCGTGGTGGTGCTGACGATGTTCGTGCGCGCCGACGCCGTTGTCCCGGCTCCCGCGAGCACCCCCGAGGAGAACCTCGCCGCGCGCGACACCACCGAGCCGGCACGGCCACGATGGGAACGGTGGGCCCAGCAACGCACCCTGCCGGTTGCCCTGACACTGATCGCAGTTCCGGTGCTCGTCGCCGTCGTGGTCATCCTCGCCCTCCCCACTCCCACGTCGACCGACACCGCCGTGACGGTCACCGCGGACAGCTGTGCGCACGAATGGAATTCGGCGCATTCGGGTACCCAGAGCATCGACGTGGCGAACAAGTCCTCGCACGCCGGGGAGATCAACCTCGACGACGCGTCCGGCGGTGTCGTCGGTGAGATCGAGACACTGGGGCCGGGAACCACCGCAACGCTCACCGCCACGCTCGGGTCGGGGACGTACTCGTTCGTGTGTCTGATGCCGGGGGGCACCACCCGCAGCGCGGCGGTGACGGTGACCGGGCACGACGTCGCGAATGTCCTTGCCGTCAAACCGGTCACCATCGCCGACCTCACCGGCCCCAACAATGCCTATCAGGCGTATGCCGCGCAGACGCTCACGACCCTGGCAGGTGACGTCGCCGCCCTGCGTTCGGCGGTGGCATCCGGAGATCTCGCGGGCGCCCAAAAAGATTGGCTGACGGCGCAACTCGACTGGGAGCGGGTTGGCGCCTCCTACGACAGTTTCGGCGACAAGGGGCAGGCCGTCGACGGATTGCCCGATGGTCTTCCCGGCGGGGTGAACGATCCGGGGTTCACCGGACTGCACCGCGTCGAGTACGGCCTCTACCACGGTCAGGGACCGTCCCAGTTGCTGCCGGTGATCGACCAATTGACCACCGACATCGGCGTCGTCCGGCAGAATCTGACGACCGACGACGAGGCCGGTGACCCGACCAACCTGCCCATCCGGGTCCACGAGATCCTCGAGGACGCCCAACGCGACCACCTCTCCGGGATCGACGATCTGGGCTCGCACACCGCCTATGCGGCCACCTCCGCCGACACCCAGATCACGCGCGTGGTGCTCGCCGAGGTCGCCCCGCTGGTGCAGGCTCGTGACCCCGGTTTGGTCGCCACCATCACCCGAGGTCTCGACACCCTCGACGCCGCGCTGAACACCACCCGCACCCCCAACGGCTGGCAGCCCAGCGACACGGTGACCCTGGCCCAACGTCAGCAGGTCAACGCCGCGCTGGGCGCCGTGCTGCAGTCGTTGTCCGACGAGCCCGGGCTGCTCGAGGTCCCGCCCAGCTCGTGACCGCCACCGACCTGATTCCGACTACCTTGTAGCGAGAGCCGAGAACCCCACATGCGCAAGCATTTCGACCCCAGCCCCTCCGCGGTGAACCGACGGAGTTTCCTGCGTGGCGCGGCCGCCGGGACCGCAGGTACCGCGTTGACCGCAGGGCTGATTGCCGGTGGCGTGACCGCCGATGCACGCTCGGCGGACTCCGGTCCGTCCGAAAGTGATTCGTATCCTTTTCATTCCGAGCATCAGTCGGGAATCCTGACACCGGGCCCGGCCGACAAGCAGGCGTTCTCGGCCGTCGCCGCCTTCGACGTCGTCGACGGCACCTCGCGCGCCGACCTCGTCGATCTCATGAAGACGCTGACCACCCGTGCCCGCACCCTCACCGCAGGCGGCGCACCGACCGATTCCGGGGTGTCGGCACCGCCCGCGGATTCCGACGTGCTGGGCCCGCAGATGCCCGCCGACGGACTGACCACCACACTGGGTATGGGTGCGAGTCTGTTCGACGATCGGTTCGGTCTGGCGTCGTCGAAACCGGTGCAGCTCAAGCCGATGCGGGTGTTTCCCGATGACTCCCCGGATCCGGCGTGGATGCACGGCGACCTCTCGTTGCAACTGTGCGCCAATCC
>NZ_MVPX01000417.1:0-5457 GCF_002043085.1 Gordonia sp. i37
ACGGCGACCTCTCGTTGCAACTGTGCGCCAATCACCCCGACACCATTCATCACGCGATCCGCGACATCCCCCGTCACACCCGCGGCGCGATGCAGATCCGGTGGAAGATCGAGGGATACAACTCGCCGCCGCGCCCTTCGGGGACGGCACGGAACCTGTTGGGGTTCAAGGATGGTACCGCCAACCCGACCGGGTCCGAGGCGCAATCGCTGGTGTGGGTGGATGATCCGCGTGAACCGCGGTGGGCTCGGGGTGGCAGTTATCAGGTGGTGCGACTGATCCGGATGCTCGTCGAATTCTGGGACCGCGTGTCGATCAACGAGCAGGAGAACATGTTCGGCCGCCGCCGAGACACCGGTGCACCACTGGACGGCAACGCCGAGTTCGACACCCCGAACTACGCGGCCGACCCGAAGGGCACCGTCATCCCGCTCGACGCGCACATTCGCATCGCCAACCCTCGCACACCGGCCACCGAGAACCAGCGCCTCATCCGCCGCTCCTACAACTACGATCTGGGCGTCGACGCGAACGGCAACATCCAGGCCGGCCATGTCTTCCTCGCCTATCAGCAGGACGTGGTGCGCCAGTTCGAGACGATCCAGTTGCGCCTCGTCGGCGAGCCCCTCATCGACTACGTGCAGCCGTTCGGGGGTGGCTATTTCTTCGTGGTACCCGGTGTCCGCTCGGCCGACGACTGGTACGCCAGTGGCCTCCTGGCCTGACAGCGGTCAATTCCGCCGGTCGGTGACGGCTAGGATTGGTTGCACCACCATGGTCGTGTGCACACGGCCGTACCACCAGTACCTGCGGGGTGAGGATGCCGAAGTCACCGCAATCGGTCACCCCTGTCTCCACCGGGCTCGACCGCATATTCTCGCCCTGGCTACGCGTCGACGACCTCGATCCCGTCGGCCCGCTGTGGCGGGCCGCGCAGATCTTCCGGCTCGCATCCTTCTGCTATGCACTGGGCTTTCAGATCGTCGTGAACCACGACCTGGATCGGCCGGGCCTGACGTGGGCGTTGTTCGGCTTGTTGGCCGTCGCCAACATCTGGTGGGCGGCGGGCTATCTCGTGGGATTCGGCCGGCGCTGGTGGTTCGTGGCGTCGGAAGTCGCGGTCTCGGCGGTGATGATGCTGTCGACCTCCTACGTCGCCGACATGGCTTGGGTGGCGAACAACCAGACCTGGCCGACGACACTCTGGATGACCAATTGCGTTCTCTCCAGCGCACTTCTGGGCGGGCCCTGGTGGGGCCTGCTGGGCGGGGCCGCGGTGGGGTTGACCAACTTCTATGTGAAGGGCGAGATCATCCTCAACTTCGGCCGCAACGCCACCGCGTTGCTGCTGTTGATGACCGGCATGGCGATCGGGCTCGCCGCGTCGCGGGCGCGCGTCACCCATGAACGGCTGACCATCGCGATCCGCGCGGCCGCGCAGGCCGCCGAACGCGAACGCCTTGCCCGTGAGGTGCACGACGGCGTGCTGCAGGTGCTCGCACTGGTCGCCCGACGAGGCACCGAGATCGGTGGTGAGACAGCACAACTCGCGGCTCTGGCGGCCCAACAGGAGCAGCGCCTGCGCCGGCTGATCGCAGCGCGGCCGGTCGACGGTGGCTCCGACGCGCAAACCGATCTCGCTGCAGCGCTGCAAGCCCTGGCCGCCGACGGGGTGTCGGTCAGCGCACCGCCCGATCCGGTTCCGCTACCGGCAACGGTTCTCGCCGAGGTCATGTCGGCCATCGACAACATCCTCACCAATTCCGCACTGCACGCCGGGCCGGAGGCACACAGTTATGTCCTTCTCGAGGATCTCGACGACGAGGTGATCATCAGCGTCCGCGACACCGGGGTGGGGATCGCGCCGGGTCGGCTCGCGCAAGCGAGAAGTGAAGGCCGGATGGGTATCGATCGTTCGATCGTCGGACGCATCGAACACCTCGGCGGCAGGGCACAATTACATTCGGCGCCGGGCATGGGAACCGAGTGGGAGCTGACGATCCCGGTGGAGAAAGGCCGACGACGATGACAGTACGTGTGATGGTGGTCGACGATCACCCGATGTGGCGCGACGGGGTCGCCCGCGACCTGACCGACGAAGGGTTCGAGGTGGTCGCCACCGCCGATGGGGTGCGCGCGGCAACCGTCCGCGCCGCGGCGGTCCAGCCCGACGTGGTGCTGATGGACATGCAGATGCCCGACGGCAGTGGCGCGCAGGCGACCACCGAACTCCTCGCCGTCTGCCCGGGCGCCCGGGTGCTGGTGCTCTCGGCGTCCGACGAACGCGACGACGTCCTCGACGCCGTCAAGGCAGGTGCCACCGGTTATCTCGTGAAGAGCGCTCACCGCGACGAATTGGTGGCGGCGGTCCGCGCAACCGCCGAGGGGCAGGCCGTGTTCACGCCCGGCCTGGCCGGGTTGGTCCTCGGCGAGTATCGGCGGATCGCGCGCGATCCGGGTCCCGACACCCCCGTACTCACCGACCGGGAGACCCAGGTGCTGCGTGAGGTCGCCAAGGGTCTGTCGTCGAAGCAGATCGCCACGAGGCTGTCGATCAGCCCGCGTACCGTCGAGAACCACGTGGGCGCGACCCTGCGGAAACTACAGCTGGCCAACCGGGTCGAACTGGCCCGGTACGCCATCGAACACGGCCTCGACGACGACTGAACACCATCCGACCGAACGACGCCGACCAGGGCTCCTCCGCAGGTCAGCGGGCTTCACTCACGGCATCCGGGTAGATCTACTCAAGATCGGCAGCCTCCGGGCCAGCACAGTTGTCCCCATGAACCACACACCTGCCCCCGGCGGGCCCACGCCCGCCCCGAGTGACACGACGGTCACGGTCCTCGAGCGGATCAGCGGCCAGTTTGCCGACATCGCCCGCTCCATGACCTCCATCTCCGACGACATGACCACGTTGCAGAGCATCCTCGGTGCCGCGCCCGTCCCGCCGCAGCCGTCTCCTCAACCGGTTCCGCCGCAAGCCGTCCCGCCCTCGCCTCATCAGCATCAGCCGATGCCTGCGCCCTATGCGATCCCCACCTATCAGCCGGTGCGGCCCGCGCCGTACGCGATGCCGGCGGGACCGATGCCGGTGGGACCCATGCCGGTTGGGCCGATACCACCCCGCCCGTCCTATCCTCCGGCCGGCCATCGTCCACCGATACCACCGAGAAAGACGATGTCCGAACGGATCTCGCAGGCCGCTGAACGTGGACTCGTCGGCAAGCTCCTTGCCGCGGCCGGCGTCGGGATCACGTTGATCGGCGTGGTGCTGTTACTGGTTCTGGCCGCGCAGGCCGGTCTGCTCCGGCCGGAGCTACGGGTGGCCGGCGGCGCACTATTGGCTGTCGCACTCGTCGGCGTCGGTGCCGTTCTCGGCCGAGATGCCAGAAGGCGTTCGGGTGCTGCGGCTCTCGTTGCCACCGGCGTGGCCACCGCGCTGTTCGACGTGCTGGCGATCACCGCGATCTATCACTGGGTACCCGACTACGCCGCGCTCATTCTGGCGGCCGTCATTGCCGCAGGTGGTCTCGGGATAGCGCACTGGTGGGACAGCCAGGCACTGGCGTTGATGGTCGGAATCCCGCTGGTGGTGTTCGCGCCGTTCATCACCGGCGAGATCGACGACGTGCTCGTCGGTTTCTTGCTCGGTTACACCGCCGCCACCCTGTGGATTCAACTGGGACGCAACTGGATTGCGATGTTCGCAACCAATACGGCGGTCGCCACGCTCCCCCTGTGTTACGCGGTGGTCGAGGGCATGCTCACCTCCCCGGATGCTGTGCAGTGGTTCGTCGTCATCGCTCTGGGCCTCAACATGCTCCTTGCGACGGGCTCGGCGCTTGTCCTGCTTCGTAGTTCGACGCAACCGCTGATCGTGACGCTCGTCGCGAGCGCCACTTTGGTGCCGATGCTCGGGGCAACTCCGGTCGCAGGCCCGATGGTCGCCTCGATCATGCTGGCGCTGACAGCCGTCGTCCTGGCGACTCTGGCGCTGGGTACCGACCACCTGCGCGGTGTCACATCCGCGGTACGGACGGTGTGGCTGGCGGCAGGTGCGGTTGCCACCTGCGGTGCGCTGATGGCCGGTCTCGACGGCCCCGGTCTCGTCATCGGGCTTGCCGGCGTCGGCTTCGTCGTCGCTGTTGGCGCTTACGTCACAAATCAATTGGCGTTGCAGTTGCGGATCGTCGGCACCGTGTTCACCGGCCTCGCGCTATTCGGCTCGATGTCCCTCGGAGCCATCGATCGCATGGTGCTCAGGAACTCGTTGTCAGCGACCACGCAGGCTCAGTTGGTGATCGTCGCGGCGGTATCGCTTGCCGCGGTCGCCACGCTGACCTGGTCGTGGGCCCGCGTTCGTCGCTGCGACGTGCCCACCATCGGGACCATCGGCAGCCTGATCTCTCTGGGACTGGTCACCGAGATCTGCGTCGGCCTCGGTGGCGCCATCAGTGGCGGCGCTGACAGCGGGTTCCGCGCGGGACACACCGTCGCGACCATCACATGGGTGCTGACCGCCGCAGCCGGCCTCATCTGGGCTCGTCGACTCCACGGCTCGTCCCGCACCCTCACGGTGACGGTGAGCCTGGTGATCGTCGCCGCCGCGGTCGCCAAGTTGTTCCTCTTCGACCTCGCCGCCCTCGACGGGCTGTTCCGGGTCATCGCCTTCATCGTCGTCGGATTGCTCCTGTTGACGCTCGGTGTGGTCTACGCACAGTCGTTGAACTCCGACGACGGCCGGGCGCATCCGAGGACCCCGTGACCGTCGTGGCCTCGCACTCAGCTGCCGGCCGCAACGATCTGCTCTGCCAGACCATCGAATTGGTGTCCACCCGAGGGATATTCATGGACGCGGCCCGACGGCAGCAGTGCAGCGTTGAGGGCGAGGTGATCGGCGCCGACGACCATGTCATCGCGGCAGTGGTGCAACGAGACGGCGATCGAGGGCTGCGGACTCGTGAGTGCGTATTCGGCGAGATCCCAGCCGTCGGGGCCCCAGTTGGGCATGGCCAACAACATCACCGACGCCGGGGTCGGTCGGGCCGTCTCCGCGAGAACCCGCAGCAGGATCGACGCTCCGAAGGAATGACCGACGACGACGTCATCGGCGCGCGTGCGCGAGAGCGCGATACGGACGGACTTCGCCCAGCTCTCGTAGGACATGTCGTCCGCAGGCATCCGCGGGTAACGCACCACCGCGTTGAGCGCGGCGCCGAGTTCGTCGGCGAGCGTGGCGTCGTCGACGAATCCGCCCGCTCCGTGCAGAAACAACAGTCGTCTGGTCATGATGGCCCCCTTGCGTCGGAGAGTTGCTCACGAGGTTGACCACCGGGACCGACAGAACTCATCGGCCTGTTCTCCCACCGGGTTGAGAACTCCTCCCGATGGCCGACAGCCCCTCCCACTCAGCGGTCGACAGCCCCTCCCACTCGGTCGTCGAGAGCCGCT
>NZ_MVPX01000418.1:0-17073 GCF_002043085.1 Gordonia sp. i37
GCGGCGAGCCTCGAGACCGGCTGCAGCAACGCTGGTTCCGGCTCGGCGGGTGGTGCGGACACTCATCGGCGAGAGGGGTCTCGAGGCTCGTCGCTGGCGCTCCTCGGCACCTCGACCATCGGAACGAGTGACGGCCGCCTCCTGACCGATGCTCGACCCTTCCCCCCCGATGGTCGAGGTGCGAGCCGCGTGCGGCGAGCCTCGAGACCCTGGTGAGATGACAAGCATCGCAACCACATCCACTACCCACTCGACGACTTGTCCACAGATTTCTCGAGCCGCGCGATCGCCGCGCCGGTTTGTCGGTACCCCTTCGTACACTTGTGCCCATAAGTCCGATCGCGCGAGGGGGAGGTATCGGATGTCGACCACGTTGACGTTCACCGATCCGGAGGCCGACGCTGCCGCGATCGCAGCCATGTCCCGCGATGAGCTCACCGAGACCGGCCCGGACCTGCTCCGCGAGTCCCGCAAGTACGAGGCCCGGACGGTGCTGGCAGCTGCCGCGTTGGCGGAGCGGGTGTTTCGTGAGCATCTCGCCGATCGGCCCGAGACCGGTGTGTGGGGTTCGGTCGTCGAACATGCCGAGAGACTCGGCCGGGCCGAAGTATCGTTGCAGTTCAAGGTCTCCCGTAGCAAAGCCGGCAGTTGGATAGCGCTCGCCGACCTCCTCAAAGAACTTCCCCTGATCCGTGCCGCCTATCTGAACGGGGAACTGTCCACCAATCGGGCCTCGATCATGGCGCGCGCCGCCCAACGCGGCAGCGACACCGACACCACAGACAGCGCCAGCGACAGCGTCGATACCGGTGACGAGTCCGGCGATAACGAGGAGATGACGTTCGAGGAGATCGTCCTGGACTACGGATCCCGCGCCACCACCGACCCAGTGCTATCGCAACAACTCGACGCCGCACTGATCTCGATGAACCCCGACAGCGTTATCGAGGACCGCGACACCCTCACCGACCTGGTGGGAAACGTGACCATCACCCCCGATGTTGCCGGGCACTCCGCTCTGGACGCGGTCGTCCCCGCCCATTACGGGGTGTTCCTCACCACCCAGATCGAGGCGCTGATCGATGAACGTACCTGCCGCAAGGACCCCCGCCGCGTCGGGCCACTGCGGGTGATCGCACTCGGGGAGATCACCGGCGTACCCGGAGCCCACCTCGATTGCCAATGCGGCTTGGCCGATTGCGCCAAGGGCCGTCCTGGCGACAGGAACGACTCCGCCGAAACACCCGCTGACGCCGAGGACGCGGCAGCATGGGACGACCTACTACCCAAACCCGTCGATGCCGACGCTCCCGACGTCGAGTTGGTGGAACCGGTCGCCGAACCCGACATCCCCGACCCCCTGGATCAGCCGACCCCGGATGAGGTGCCGGTGGCATTCGGGCGGGCTTTGGTCGTACCCGGAGCACCCGTACTGACCGTGTTGAAGGACCCCGACGGGATTCTCGTCCCCCGGTTGCAGGGATACGGGCCGATCGACCCCGACTACGCCACCACCCTCGCCGACGTGGCGAAAACCATCCACTACCCCGAATCCGCCCGGGCCGCGGGACCACTCATCCCGCAGATCTCCGACCGACCCCAAGCCTCACCGGCCGATCCGACCGGACACGGTGGCCACACCGTGCCACCCCCTGGGGCATTGACCTATGCACCCAGCGCAAAGTTACGCGCTGAGGTGTTGGCCAATGATGCGTGGTGCCGATACCCGTACTGCGGGATGCCGTCACACCTGTGCGACCTCGACCACTGGCGACCGTTCAACCACACCGACCCCGAGACCGGCGGGTGGACGGTCCTCGGTGATCTGATCCCGCTGTGCCGGGCCGATCACCAACGCAAACACCTCGCCGAATGGGTGCCGACGCTCCTTCTGGACCGGCGGGTGGAGTGGCGGAACCGGCGCACCGGGCAGATCATCGTCACCTACCCGCGGTGACGGTCTCTATGTTCGTGGTGTGGAACCAGCTGTAGCTCAACGGGTCTCGAGGCTCGGCGCACGCGCCTCACACCTCGACCATCGGGGGACAGGTTCTCACCCCACACAGTGGTTAGCGGGTTCGGGTCGTGGCGTCCTAGCATGCGGAGTTGACCGCGGGCATGACTTGCGGGCGGAAGCCGGTACCTTTCCGAATGGTCAGCAGCGCGACGAGACCACCTGCGGCGCAACACACTGCGGCGATGATCATGGCGACCTGGAATCCGCTTCCGAGTGGCTGGCCGGGTCCGGCGTCGAGGCCGGCGACTGCGGGTAGGACAGCGACTGCGAGGAGACCGGCGAGGCGGGCGACCGCATTGTTCACACCGGAGGCGGTGCCCGCACGGCTGTCGTCGACAGCGGCCAGTGCGGCGGAGGTCAACGGTGCCACCGTGATTGTCATACCGAGCCCGAACATCACCACCCCGGGCAACACACCCCCCAGATATCCGACTCCGGGTACGGCACGCGCCATCAATCCCAAACCAACTGCGGCCACAAGGGGTCCCACGGTCATCGGAAGGCGAGGCCCGGTGCGCTGCGCGATCTTTCCCGACAGCGGCGACCCGAACAGCATGATCACCGTGCTCGGGAACATCGCAGCACCCGCTTCCAACGCCGAATACCCCATGCTCTGCTGCAACTGCAGGGCAAGCAGGAACAGCGCTCCACCGAGCGCGGCATAAACAAGCAGGGTCGTCAGGTTGGCTCCGGTGAACTGACGTGACCGAAACAGGCTCAGCGGCAACAACGGATCACGCACCCGCAGCTCGACGATCACGAGAACAACCAGCGCCGCGCACCCGACTCCGGCGGCGCCGACCGACAGCGCAGACCAGCCCCGGGCAGGTCCCTCGATGAGCGCGTAGATGACTCCTGCCAGCCCCAGAATCATGGTGCCGGCGCCGAGCACGTCGAGCCGTGCATGCTCGGTCTGATCACGCGACTCCGGAACATGGCGCAGCGCAATCCATATCGCTCCCACCGCCAGTGGGACACTCAGATAGAACACCCCACGCCACGACACCGAATCGACGAGCCACCCGCCGACGAACGGCCCCAGCGCACTGGTGGCCCCGGACATCCCGGCCCACAGGCCGACCGCGGCACCTCGATCGTCGGGCGCGATCTCCGAGTTGATCAGCGCGAGACTACCCGGAACGACGGCGGCCGCTCCGACGCCCTGCACGAGACGGGCGACGACGAGCCACTCGATACTCGGGGCGAGTGCGCAACCCACCGACGCGACCGCGAACACCACGAGCCCGCCGACGAACACCGCCCGCCTGCCATATCGATCACCGGCCACCCCACCCACCAACAGCAACGCACTCAGGGTGAGCATGTACCCGTCCAGAACCCATTGCTGCCCACGCAGATCCGTGTCCAGATCACGCGCGATCGCCGGCAAGGCGACGTTGACGACGGTCCCGTCGAGGAACGCGACGCCGGAACCCAGGACGGCTGCGACGATCAGCCAGCGGCCGCGCGCCGACGCGGCGGCAAGCGTGCCCGACTGATCATCGTGGCCGTCGGAGGTCATCGGCCCTTACGCGCCCCGTAGTCGCCGGCAGCCAGTGCCCACAGCACCAGTACCGGTTGACCGAACAGGCGCCCCAATCGCTTGGCATCCGAATCGAGTCCGAAAGCGTCGATGTGCGCAACATATTGGTGGATATTTCCCGGGAACACCGCGATGAAGAACAGCGCCGTGATGCCGGCAACGATCCGCCGGTACCTCGGCAAGGCGATGAGCGCCGCACCCAGACCGATCTCCACCACCCCGGACGCCAAGACGGTGGCATCCTTGCCGAGGGGTACCCAATCGGGCACCTGAGCCTGGAACTCGTTGCGCTGGAAGGTCATGTGTCCGATGCCGGCAAGCGCGAGAACAGCACCCAACGCGGTTCGGGCCACGGCACGGCCACGGGTCTGGGGCATCGGGGATGGGGCTGGCAGACTACTCGTCGAGATCATCGGTGGCCGTTTTCAGTCGTCGGCCAGTGAGAGCGTGACCTCGACGTTGCCGCGGGTCGCGTTCGAGTACGGGCACATCTGATGGGCCTTCTCGACGAGGTCGCGCGCGGCTGCGGCGTCCACCGCGGGCAGACTGATCTCCAGATCGACGGAAATGCCGAACTTCCCGGCGTCGTCGGAATCCAACGATACCCGCGCGCCCACAGCCGAATCCGTGACGTCGGCCTTCTCCGACCGTGCCACCATCCGCAGTGCACTGTGGAAACACGCCGCGTATCCGATCGCGAACAGTTCCTCGGGATTGGTGCCCTCGCCGCTTCCGCCGAGTTCCTTCGGCGTGGCCAGATCGAGATCGAGGCGGCCATCGGCGCTGCGCCCGTGCCCGTTTCGGCCGTCACCGGTGGCGAGCGCCTCGGCGGTATAGAGATGATTCATGCTGATACTCCCTTGTTGTCGGACTTGTCGAGGTTGTTGAGCCTGTCGAGCTCTCCGATGAGGTTGTGGAGCAACGATCGGAGCGGAACGACGTCGTCGGGAACGAACTCCGGCTCCCCGGGCTGGTCGGCCGCCGCGGTCAGGCCCTCCAGCAGTGCCGCCAGAACGCAATCCGACCGCTCCCCCAACGCCGTGCCGGCCGGCGTCAGTTCGACGATGATCGACCGCTCGTCCTCCGTCGAACGCCTGCGTTCGACGAGACCGGCCCCCTCGAGCCTGCGGACCAATGGCGACACGGTTCCGGAATCGAGGTGCAGACGTTCACAGAGCCGGCCGACCGCCACCGACCGTTCTTCCCACATCACCAGCATCACCAGATACTGCGGATAGGTCAGTCCGAGTTCTTGCAGCCCAGGCCGTTGCGCGGCGATGACCGCACGCGAGGCGGCGTACAGCGCGAAGCACAGTTGGTCGTCGAGACGGGGAGTCGCCATGTATCTGACCATAACCCTCAACTAGGTGCCACGCAACTAGGTGTTGCACAACCTAGTTGCCAAAACCATTTTCACCCTCACTCGACCTCGACGCGTACCGCATCGGGATAGAAGGCCAGATGATCGGCGATCTCGGCCACCGCCCGATAGGGCTCGGCGTAGAACCATGCCTTATCCGGGACCTCGGTACCGTCGGCCTCGCGCAGACCGTGATAGCCGGCGTCGCCCTTGTACGGACAGTACGTGCTGTGCGCACTCGCGGTCAGCACGTCAGCGACGACGTCATCGCGCGGAATATACTGCACCGGTGGATAAGTGGCCTCTCGCAGCGTCATCGCATGCGTGGTGTCGGCGATGAGTTGCTCGCCCAGCCACACCCGTACCCGGCCGGGCGTCGGTTCGACGGTGATCGGGTGGGTGGCGTCCGGGGTGAGTCGTGGTCGGTCGCTCATGATGCCTCCTGGTGCGGATCGGTTGTCTGCCTGTTTTCGAGAAGCCTTGCCGCAGTGCGGAGATCCGCGGCGAGCGCGGTGGGAGCCAGGACTCGGACACCGAGCAACCCGGGAGCGACGACCAACGGCACGGTCAGATGGGCACGTGCCCGCACGAGCGTCGAATGTTTGCCCTGCGCCTCGAAGTCGAGCGTCAGCGCCGCATCGACCGGCCCCCACCGCCCGATCTCGCGCCAGCGCTGTGCGCGGCGGCTCTCCACGACCTCCATGGTCGGCCGGACGAAGGGGACGGCGGTGACATCGATCCAACTCGAACCGGCCTCACCCGGTTCCCCCACATCGGCCTCGTCGGCGACCCGGAGCAGGCTGGCCTGCCATTCGGCGCGGCGGCCGGGATCGCTGAGATAGTCGTATGCGACCTCCGAGGCGACACCGAATTGCACTGTCACATCGGCGATCTGCAGACGGGCCGTCGACTTCATCCCGACGCCGTCAGAGTGCGGGCCAGGACTGCGGGCCCGAACTGCCCGCCGGGTAGTCCTCCAGCGGCACCTTGTTCGCCTCCCACGCGTCGATCACGGGTTGCACGATGCGCCAGCATTGTTCGGCCGCATCACCGCGGACCGCGAGGGTGGCGTCGCCGTCGAGGATGCCCGAGAGCACCTCGGCGTAGGCGCGGACCGACCCGTGACCGAGGTCGGCGTCGAGGTCGATGGTCTTGACGGCGAACGGGTTGGTGCCGTCGTGGATGTTCAGCTGCACGTTCATCACATCCGGACCGAGCTTGAGCCGCAACACATTCGGTGCCACCTCGGCGCCGAACTGCGCGGGTAGATGACGCACCGGCCGGAACGTCAGCGCGATCTCCTTGACCGGCGGCGCCAGGGCCTTGCCGGAGCGCAGCGTGAACGGCACCCCATCCCAGCGCGCGGTGCGCACGCCGAACGTCGCCTCGGCCAGCGTCTCGGTGTGGCGTGCGGGATCGACGCCCTTCTCATCGACGTAGGACGGCAACTGCTTGCCGTCGACCTCTCCCGCGGTGTAGCGCGCCCGACGGGAATGGGCGACCGCGTCGTCGCCCCAGATCTGCACCGCACGCAGCGCCGCGCCCGTCGCATCTCGCAGGTCGCGTTCGCCGAGCGTCGCCGGCGAATCCATCGCCACCACGGCGAGCAATTGCAACAGGTGGCTCTGCATCATGTCCCGCAATGCGCCGGTGCCCTCGTAGAAATCGGCACGCCCCTCCAGCCCGAGATCCTCGTCATAGCGGATGACGACGGACTCGATGTGGTCGGCCGACCAGACCGGCTCGAACATCCGGTTCGCGAAGCGCACGCTGAGCAGATCGAGCAGCACCGACTGCCCGAGGAAGTGGTCGACGCGAAAGACCTGCTCCTCGGGGACGAGTTGGGTGAGCAATTGGTTCAGCGCGTGCGCACTGGCCTCGTCGGTGCCGAATGGCTTCTCCGGGGCGAGGATCGTTCCGTCCGGAATGTCCACATCCCGCAACGCTTCACACGATTTCTCGGTGACCGCCGGCGGCACCGCGAAGTACAGCACGGGACGTCCCTTGGCCTCGCCGAGGAGCCGCGACAGATCGTCGGAATCGGTCAGATCGCCCTGCCGGTAGACGGTTTCGTCGGCGAGAGCCAGGGCGGTGGGGCCGGCATCGTCGCCGAACGCCTCGCGTACCTCGCCGCGCCAGGTGTCGGCGTCACGCTCCGATCGACCGACCCCGATGAGATGCACCCGGCGATCCGGCTCCCGGTCGAGCAACTGCCCCAGGGCGGGCAACAGCAGCCGCTTGGTCAGATCACCGGTGGCTCCGAAGATGATCAGGGTGGTGTCCGTCATGGCTTCTCCTGGTGATCATGTCCGGTGAACACCGGACCGGTGGACGCAGCAGGCCTCGTCCGAAGCCTACTCACACCCGCGACCGCGCAGGTGTGGATGCGAGCTCGGGCGGGTACCCACCGCGGGAGCAATGCACGTCGAAGGAAAGGAGCTCGATGATGTCGGGCACGGAGCCGATCGATGACCTGTGCGCCACGATCTCCCATCTGGCCGACGGCGATCGGACCCGCACGCTGGCCGTCGCCGAATCGCTGACCGGAGGAAACATCGCCGCGGCGTTGAGTCGGGCGGAGAACTCGGGCGCGTGGTTCGCCGGTGGCATCGTCGCGTACCGCCCCGAGGTCAAACACGGGCTGCTCGAGGTACCGCCCGGGCCGGTCGTCTGCGCGGAGGCGGCGTCGGCGATGGCCACCTCGACGGCGCGTCTGCTCGGCGCCGACGTGGCGGTCGCGGTCACCGGTGAAGGAGGGCCGCAGCCGCAGGAGGACGAGCCGGGAACGGTGTGGTTCGGCGTGTTCAGCGGCGACCACGCCGAGACGCGGCGTCGCCGATTCGAGGGCGAACCCGCCGAGATCGTCGAGGCCACCACCATCGAGGCCCTCCGATTGTTCGTGTCAACCCTGACCTGAGAGGCCCCTGAGCCGGTCGAGTGAGGGCAGAATCGACGGATGACCACCCGCATCGAGGACCTCGGATTCGTCGGCGACTGCCGGACGGGGGCACTGATCTCCCGCACCGGACGCGTGAACTGGCTGTGCGTCCCACGATTCGATTCACCGTCGATCTTCGCGTCGCTGCTCGGCTCCCACGAACACGGAAGCTGGTCGCTGAAGCCCGCAGGCGACGCGACCCCGGTCAGCCGCCACTACGACGGCAACACGCTCATCCTGGTCACCCGGTGGGAAACCGAAACCGGTGTCGCCGAGGTCCACGACTTCATGCCCGTCGACGGCGGGCGCGTCGACCTGGTACGCCGCGTCGTCGGGATCACCGGCACAGTCGAGTTCACGACATCGCTGCGCATGCGCTTCGACTACGCCCGGTCGGTCCCCTGGGTACGTCAGGTCGGCGAGGACGAACACGCCCTCCTGGCGATCGCCGGACCGGATGCCGTGATACTCCGCGGCGTCACCCTGCGCGCCACCGACCACGTCCACCGCGCAGGTTTCTCCGTCGACGCCGGCGAGCACCGCGACCTCGTCCTCACCTGGTATCACTCCTACCGGCCGCAACCCGCACCACTCGACGTCGACACCGCCCTCGAGACGACACGACAGTGGTGGACCGAGTGGGCGAGCCACATCGAACATCAAGGGCCGCACCGCGATCGGGTGGTCCGATCCCTGGTCACCCTGCGCGCACTGTCGAACCTCGACACCGGTGGCATCGTCGCCGCCGCCACCACTTCGCTACCGGAAATGCCTGGCGGGGAACGCAACTGGGACTACCGATATGTGTGGCTACGGGATGCGGCACTGACGCTGGACGTCCTGATCTGCCACGGCTTCCTGCATGTGGCCGATCATTGGCGCACCTGGTTGATGCGTGCGATCGCCGGTGACCCGAAACGGGTACAGATCCTCTACGGCATTGCCGGAGAACGTGATCTGCCCGAACGCGAGTTGCCGCTGCCCGGCTACGAGAACTCGACCCCGGTCCGGGTCGGCAACGCCGCCGTCGACCAGTTCCAGGCCGACACCATCGGCGAGGTGATGGTCGCGCTACACACCGCGCGGACGGCCGGACTCCCCGAGACGGATTTCTCCTGGCCCCTGCAACGGCACCTGCTCAAGCGCGTCGAGGCCTACCTCGACCAGCCCGACCAGGGCATCTGGGAGATGCGTGGCGAACCGAGGTTCTTCACCCATTCACGGGCCCAGGAGTGGGCGGCCTTCGACCGCGGCGTCAAAGCGATCGAGGACTTCGGCCTGACCGGCCCGCTGGACAAGTGGAAGCGGCACCGCGACGATCTGCGAGCCGAGATCGACAGCCGCATGGTCGATCCCGACGGCGGTTACTTCGTGCAATACGCGGGGACCGGCGAGGTCGACGCCGCACTCCTACAACTGCCGCAGATCGGTTTCTGCGCGCCGGACGACCCGCGGATGCTGGCCTGCGTCGAGCGCATCGAACGCGACCTGATGCCCGACGGACTGGTGGCCCGCTATCGCTCCGAATCGGGCGTCGACGGCGTCTCGGGCACCGAACACCCCTTCCTGGCGTGCACGTTCTGGCTCGTCGAACAGTACGCCCGCAGCGGGCGCGTCGAGGACGCCGAGACACTGATGACCCGGGCCTGCGACACCGCCAGCGACCTCGGGTTGTTCTCCGAGGAATACGACCCGGGCGACCGGCGGCAGGTGGGCAACGTCCCTCAGGCCTTGTCGCACCTGGCCTTTGTGCGTGCCGCGGACGCCTTGGCAGGTGCGGTCGACTGAAAGTGCCCACGAAAGCTGCAGCAGACCATGATCATTGCTGCGGCACAGGCGAATTGACGAACCAGAGGATCTCTTCACGCATGCCGCGGCTGCGCCAGCCGTCGGCGGTGCGGACCATCGTGTGGTGGTAATAGCCGCCGCACGTACTCAACTCGTCGAAGCCGGGTATCTGCATCGGGTTGTAGAACTGCGCGGTGACCGTGGCGGTGTCACCGTCGATGGTCGCGTCGATGTTCATCACGTAATGCATGGTCATCGGCAGTGCCGAGAGTCCCGCCTCCAACCACTCCACCACCTCGTCGACGGACCCGACGATCCCGAACGGCGATGAGCGGTAGTCGATCGTCGCGTCGGCGGTGAACAACGAGCGGTATCGCTCCCAGTCGCGGGTGTCCACGGCCCTGGCGTACCCGGTCAACAGGTGCTGTATCTCCAGCGTGTCGGCCACGCGCTGCGCATCCATGGCGTCCGACGCTACCCGGCTCTCACGAACTGCGTTCCCGATCGTCGAACTCCTCGGCCGCGACGATCCGTGCCGCCACCTCCGCGACCGGGGTGTTGGACTCCTGGGAGAGGCGCCGGATGATCTCGAAGGCCCGGACCGCGTCCACGCGGAAGCGCTCCATGATCATGCCCTTCGCCTGCCCGATGAGGTCTCGGCTGGCCAGCGCGCTGCGGAACTGCTCGCCCCGGTGCGCGGTGTTGAGCGCTATCGCCGCATGCGTCGCGAGGGTCTCGGCCAGATCGCGGGCCTCCTCGTCGAAGGCGTGCGGGGTGCCGGAAAACAGATTGAGCGCACCGAGTTCGCGGCCGGACACATACAGCTGGATCGACAGATTGGACCGGATCGGGGTGCGTTCACGCACCGCCCGCATGAGTTCGGGCCACCGCGGCTCGGTCTCCACGTCGTCGATGCCGACGATCCGCTCGTTCCAGATGGCCTCGAAGCACGGGCCGTCGCCATACTCGTGCTGCAGCACGTCGAATTGGCGGGCGATCAGATCGGTCTCGGCCGTCGACTCGAGCGTGGGTGTACCCGCCGCATCACGCACGACCATGGTGAACCCGGCGTGGTCGACGTCGGGCAGGATCTGCACCGCCGATTCGGTGACGTGTCGGATGACGCGGTCCGGCCCGAACTCCACCTCGGACACCCCGTGGACGGCGCGCGCGAGTTCGGCGATCTTCGCGTGGATGGATGCGCCGGAGTCCTCGGTGTGCGTCACCCTTCCCTGCGTACTCCCATTCACCCCCGTCCGCAGCCGACCGACGGGACCAAGGTCCCGAATCCGCGGCCGGTATCCGCAAAACGCCTGGACCGCACCACTGCGCGGCGGCAGCGAAGGTGACGCGGGTGGGGCAGGTGAGTAAGGTGATCATGCCCGAGCCCGCTGGCACTTCTACTGGATTCACGTGTGGAGGTTTCTCAGTGCTCGATGACGCCGGACGTGATGCTGCCTTCGACGCCACGGCTCGCGCCCACAACGTCGGGAGTTTCCGCTTCTTCTTCGCCACGCAGCGATGGGAATGGTCCGACGAGGTCGCCGCTCTACACGGCTACGCTCCCGGCGAGGTCGAGCCGACGACCGAACTGATGGTCGGTCACAAGCACCCCGACGATCGCGAGGACTTCGAGCGCCTCGTGGAGCGGATGCTCTCCGAGCACAGCCCGTTCTCCAGCCGACACCGCATCATCGACACGCGCGGCGTGCTCCATCACGTCGTGGTGATCGGGCATCCGCTCCTCGATGCGTCGGGGGTCGCAATCGGCACCGAGGGCGTCTACCTGGACATGGACGGGTGGGAGACGAACGTCGTCAAGGATCAGATCGACCACCACATCAACCGTTTCCGCGAGAGCCAGGGTGTCATCGAGCAGACGAAGGGAATGATCATGTTCGCCTACCGCGTCAGCGCCGAGCAGGCCTTCGAGGTACTCAAATGGCGATCGCAGACCACGAACGTGAAGGTCAGCAGCCTGTGCCGCAGCATCCTCACCGGCAGCCAGGCGATCGAGGTACCCGACGCCGTCCGGCAAGACTTCGACCACCTGCTACTCACCGCCCACGAGTCGGTCGACCCGGTCGAGTCCGAGGGGGCACAGGTGATCGAGCCATGAAGCCCGTGATCGAGCACAGCACGGCGAGCCCGGACCAGGTGTGGTCGGTCCTGTCCGACGGCTGGCTGTACTCGTCGTGGGTGGTCGGAGCCGCCCGCATCCGACAGGTCGACGCGGGGTGGCCGGCTGCCGGCACCCGTATCCACCACTCGGTTGGCGCGTGGCCCGCGCTGCTCGACGACAAGACCTGGGTTCGTCGCATCGACACCACGAGCCCGGACGCCACCACGCTCGAGCTGTCCGCGGCCGCATGGCCGTTCGGCAGGGCGCGCGTGGTCGTGACGGTCCGGCCCGACCCCGACGGCACACAGCTGGAGATGGTCGAGCACGCCGAGACCCCGCCCATGTCCTGGTTACCCGACGAGGTGCAGCACCTCGCCATGGCACCGCGGCTGCGCGAGTGCCTCCGCCGGCTGGCGTCGATGGCCGAAGGTGTCGATCGCAAGGCCTGACGCGCACCCGGCCAGGTCAGGTCCGCGTGAATGCTCTCGGGCCGAACATGTTTGACGCACCCCATGTTTGACGCACCGCCGACCTGGGCACGCTGACGGGAGACCATCAGCGACCAGGAGGAACAGATGCGAGCGGTGACATGGCAGGGCAAGCGCACGGTATCGGTGGACGAGGTGCCCGACCCGAAGATCGAAGAACCCTCGGACGCGATCATCAAGGTCACCTCCACCAACATCTGCGGATCCGATCTGCACCTGTACGAGGTCCTCGGCGCCTTCATGACTCCCGGGGACATCCTCGGACACGAGGCGATGGGTGTCGTCGAGGAAGTCGGCGCCGACACCGGCGAACTGCGGGTCGGCGACCGTGTGGTGATCCCGTTCCAGATCTCGTGCGGCACCTGCCGCATGTGCGACGACCGGCTCTACACCCAATGTGAGACAACACAAGTCCGCGATCAGGGGATGGGTGCGGCACTGTTCGGCTACTCGAAGCTCTACGGGTCGGTGCCCGGCGGGCAGGCCGAGTACCTCCGTGTGCCGCAAGCACAGTTCACCCACATCAAGGTGCCCGACGACGCACCGGACTCCCGGTACGTCTACCTGTCCGACGTGCTGCCGACCGCCTGGCAGGGCGTGGAGTACGCGGGCATCCCCGACAACGGCACCGTCACGGTGCTCGGCCTCGGACCGATCGGTGACATGGCCGCCCGCATCGCCGCCCATCGGGGTGCGCGGGTGATCGCCGTCGACCGGGTACCCGAACGACTCGCCCGTGCCGAGGCCCGCGGCATCACCACCATCGACCTCGACGCCGTCGACGACGTGGCCGAAGCGGTCCGGGAACGGACCGACGGACGCGGCAGCGACTCGGTGATCGACGCCGTCGGCATGGAAGCCCATGGCTCGCCGGTCAATCAGATGGCCCAGCGTCTGGTCGGTCTGCTACCCGACGCGGTGGCCGAGCCACTCATGCAGCACGCCGGTGTGGACCGGATGGCCGCGTTCTACACCGCGATCGACGCCGTCCGCCGCGGTGGCACCATCTCGTTGAGCGGGGTGTATGGGGGCACGGCCGACCCGATCCCGATGCTCACGTTGTTCGACAAGCAGATTCAGCTCCGGATGGGTCAGGCGAATGTGAAACGCTGGGTTCCCGACATCTTGCCGCTCCTCGG
The DNA here is from genome assembly GCF_002043085.1 of Gordonia sp. i37. Taxonomy (NCBI): domain Bacteria; kingdom Bacillati; phylum Actinomycetota; class Actinomycetes; order Mycobacteriales; family Gordoniaceae; genus Gordonia; species Gordonia sp. i37. The sequence continues at coordinate 13,396 of NZ_MVPX01000418.1, forward strand.
CGACGATGACCCGCTGGGAGTGGATTCCTTTGCCACTCATGAACTCTCGCTCGACGAGGCGCCGCACGCCTACGACATCTTCCAGAACAAGCAGGACGGCGCGGTCAAGATCACCCTCAAGCCCTGACGGCACGCGACAATCGCGGTCACCCGGCGGAAGGAGCGTCCTCGGGATCGGTCAGCTCCTCCCGCAGGGCCCGCAGGGTCCGGGAGAGCAGCCGCGACACGTGCATCTGCGAGATGCCGACCTCCGCGGCGATCTCGCTCTGCGACATCCCACGAAAGAAGCGCAGCGACAGGATGTTTCGTTCACGCTCGGGGAGTCGGGCCATCGCCGGGGCCAGCGTGACGTAATCCTCCACCGCAGCGAGGTGTTCGTCGTCGTCGCCGAGCGTGTCGCCGATCGACTGCCGCTGCTCGTCGGCCTCGGCATCGATGGAGATGGAGTTGTAGGCCGACCGGGCCATCAGACCGTCGATGACCTCGTCGACGGAGAGGTCGAGGAATTCGGCGAGTTCGCTGGGTCGCGGCGAACGCCCGAGGCGTTGCACCAGTTCGTCGGCGGCCCGGCCGATCCGCAGTGAGATCTCCTTGCTGCGACGCGGCACGCGCATACTCCACGTGCCGTCACGGAAATGGCGCCGGACCTCACCCATCACGGTCGGCACGGCGAACGACAGGAAATTCGCGCCGCGCTCGACGTCGAAGCGATCCACCGCGTTCACCAACCCGATCCGGGCGACCTGGACGAGATCGTCGAAGGCCTCCCCACGGTCGGCGAAACGGCGGGCCACATGCTCGGCCAGCGGCAGGCAGCGCTCGATCACCCGATCCCGCAGAACCGAACGATGGTCGGCGTCGGATTCGGCCCGCATCTCCGCCAGCATCGGGATGACGTCGGCGTACTCGTCATCACGGCGATCCTGTCCTTGCGTAGACGGCGACAAACAAATCCTCCATGGCCCGAGGTGGCGTTCTCGGACGATTGACCGGCAGATATGGCTCTCTTGTCACCGTACCCAGTTGCGCCGGACCCGAAACTCCCCTTGAAGACCTACCCGCCGGTCCGTACGGTTGGACACAGCGGTTCAGTCAAGCAGCTGCGAGCGGCGCGGACTGGACCATCTCCGTCTCGTCGCATCCTTTCACCGACTCCGATCTTTCACTGACTCCGATGTCACCTATGCGACGGAGGCCGCCATGAAACAGCTCGACACCAACATGACTTTCCATCCGGCGAACGACCCGGATGATTCAGCAGCGACGTACTCGGCGCCGCATCGTGATCGCGCGTCCACACCGATGGCCGTCGGACGGTCGTTCTGCGTGCAGCATCTCTCCGGCGCCATCGACATGCAGACCACCGCCGATTTCGCGGTGGCCCTCGACAGGGTGCTGGCCAAGCAGCCCGAGGGTGTGGTCCTCGACCTCACCGATGTCCGATTCCTCAGCGCATCCGGACTCGGGGTTCTGGTCGGTTTCCATGACGAGGCCGCTCACCAGGGCATTCCTGTCGCCGTGGTCGGCGGTACCCCGATCGCACGGCCGATCCGCGCATGCGCCGGGGAGACGGGTATCGACGTCTACGATTCGGTCGAGGCCGCCGGGTGGGCGGTGATCACCGCTGCCGCGTCTTACCGATCGTGACGGTGAGATCCCGGTGATCGGGACGATCGACACACTCGATGGTGTGCGCATCGGTGAGCGTGGTCACCACCCGCCACCCGAAACCTGTTGTGTAGATCTCGAATCCGGGGATCACCGGGCTCGCGGCGCGGGCCACCGCACCGGTCGGACCGACGGTCAGCGACAGGTGCACCCGCGCACCGGCAACGGCTGCGGAGATGAGCTGGGAGCAGATCTCGTCGATCGCGATCTTGACGTCGGTGACCTCGTCGACGGTCCAGTCGGCGAGGTACAGGGTGCGCTCGACGACCGACCGGATGATCGAGAGTCGGTCGGACTCCGCGCCGACGGCGAGCTCCACCGGTTCTCCGGAGGCGTCCAACAGGTCGACGATCACCGTCTGCCCGCCGCCACCACTCACGCCGCTGTCTGTCACTGATCCTCTCCTCACGATGGTTGGCTTCTGACTTGGTTCTTACCCATCCCTTCGCCGGGCAAAACCCCCGTTGTGCCGGCGGTCGTCTTCGGCCTGCCGGCGGGTGCGCTCCCGGTAGCCGTAGGTGGCGCGCAGGACGTCATCGTAGCTGTCGGCGCTCGACCCGATGGCGCCTGCGAACATTCCCAACGACGTCGCCAGCCACGCCAGGCTCAGGTAGTTCCACACGTCGACCGGCGCCCCCAGCGTCTGCGTCATGAACCCGGAGTCGATGACGATGACCGCGGCGAGCAGGGTCGCGGTGAACAATCCGAGATAGAGCACCGCCGCACTGAAGGCGACGGTGACCACGGTGGCGATGTTGTAGAGCCGCGCACGCCGCGCCGTCGTGCGGCGCGGGGTGTCCCACAGCCGATTGTTGACCACCAGCCAGACGGTCGCGAGAACCAGCGACAGCAGCGAGATGCCCAGCAGCCGCCACACGCTCAGCGCATCGGCCATCGACCAGATCGAGGTGAAGAACACCCCGAACGAGGCCGCGGCGGCCGCGGCCGCGGTCATGCCGGTGAGCGTGGGGATCAGCCGCCACGGCCGGTTGCCCCGAACCATGCCCAGTGTCAACCGCATTCGGCCGATTCGCCCGCCGTCGAGCAGTCGGTCGGTGCCTGCTGTCGGGTCGGTCGACCAGCGGCGCCCGCCCGGCTGGGGCTCTCGCCGACCACCGAGTCGGCCGGCGGCGAGGCCGATCGCGTCGATCAGTCGCCTCCGCGGGAACGGGCCGAAGGCCGGCGCGGAGATCACCGACGACTCGCGCCCGGCGTCGACCTCGATCGACACCACATCGGGTGTGCGGGTACGACTCTCGGCGAATCTCGGTATCTCGGTGAGGAACACCACCGCTTCGGGGCCGAGTGTCTCGCCCGAGCGCACGGCCTCCAGGTTGGATTTGGGTTCCAGCTCCAGCGACGATTCGTCGGCCACCGTCAGCCCCGCGTACTCGAATGCGTTGGGCTCCAGAACGTCGCGGATCTCGTCCTCGGACTTCTCCACGATGGTGGCGGGCAAGCCGGGTTCGGCGATGATGCGTAAACCGGGTGCCTCGTCTGCTGCTCGTGTCATATGGTCCGGGGTACCCATCGCGAACGCGGGTCAATCGCGGCGTTCTACGGGTTTGACCTCGGCGTCCCCGGGTATCCCCGGACAGCGGGAAGTCTTCCCCACCATTCAGACGAGGAGACGGCTATGGCCATCTGCGACATGTGCGGCAACGAGTATCCGCGGGCGATGACGATCACGATCGGGACGGATCCGCACTCCGGCGGGGTCTTCGACAGCTTCGAATGTGCAATCGCCGCTCTCGCACCGCACTGCGGACACTGCCGGTGCCGCATCCTCGGGCACGGACTCGAGAGCGGCAACGACATCTTCTGCTGCGCGCACTGTGCACGCGAGGCCGGCCATCGTGGCCTGGTCGACCACATCGGGGCGGCCGACGGCGGGTCCGGGCGCTGGCGGGTGTTCGACGACCGTCATGCCGAATCTGTCGACTGACGGAATCGGGGAACTGACGTTGGAGCGCCCGCGCTATCGCGTGAATGGGTTGCCGTCGAAGCGTT